>NZ_JBVVPZ010000039.1:0-63944 GCF_055811415.1 Mesorhizobium sp. WSM4846 | reverse complement strand
CCCCCCCCCCCCCCCCCCCCCCCCCCCCCCCCCCCCCCCCCCCCCCCCCCCCCCCCCCCCCCCCCCCCCCCCGCGCCGGGGGCGGGGGGGGGCGGGCGCCCCCCCCCCCCCCCCCCCCCCCCCCGGGGGAGAAGGTCCCGGCAGGGGGTTGAGGGGCGGCGCCAACATCCAGGATTTCATGCCAGGTCGCGCGCCTCGGGCACGAATGCCAGCGCCTCGGCAAAGATAGCGCTTATGAAGGCGGCGCTCTCGACGGCGAGCATCGCTGCGGCAACGCCTTCGCGCAACGCTGCGCCCAGCGTCAGGCCGCGCAGCAGGGCGGCGACGGTTGCGCCCGCCAGCGCATCGGCGGCGCCGTCCGCGACTTTTTTCGGCGGCAGGATCAAGAAGGCGTCGGCTTCGTCGAAACCGAGCACCGGACCGTCGCCAGCGGTGACGACGCCGCTTTTCAGGCCGGCGCGCCTTAGGCCGTCAACAATACCACGCTCGTCGGCATGGACGTCGGCGCCCGTAAGCACGCCGGCCTCGCGCCGGTCCATGAAGGCCAGCGCCAGACTGCCCAGAACCGGTGCGAGCCGCGCCGCCTTGTCGGGCGAGACGGCGAGGCCGAAGACCAGCTTGCCGGCTGCAAGCGTCACCAGCCGCTCCAGAGCCGCCGACGGCAGGTTTGCGTCGCAAAGGACTGCATCAGCGGTGCTGATTGCCTCGCGCACCTTGGCACGGCGGATCTGCTTGGCAAGCGCCAGGTCGTAGAGCGCCATGTCGGCGAGGCCGGCGATCAGCGCGCCGTCGCCGTCGATCAGCACTGTGTTGCTCGGCGTCGTGCGATCGAGGAACACCACGGAAAGATCGGCAATGCCGGCTGCAGCAATGGCGCGTGAAAGCGTATCGGCCAGAACATCGCCGCCCCGTACCGAAAGCAGCGAGCCGGAGACGCCGCGGCGCACGGCGCAGCGCAGCGCATTGAAGACGGCGCCGCCGACTTCCTCGCGCATCGTGCCGGGGTTCGACGCCGCCGGCACGAAGGCGCCCGAAACCTGGCCGCGCCGCTCGATATAGGCGCCGCCTACTGCCAGGATCGTCGGCGACTTCATCATGCCCAGTGAGATGACCTTTGCTGCTGCCGGGTGGAGACTAGGTTGTCCGGCGGAACCCGGCAACCGGAGGCGCGATTCGGAAGATGCCTAGCAGAATCCTGCGGGTGAAGCCGGGATGCATCCTGGGTGAAAACACGAAACAAAAAAAGAACAAATCCGGATATTGTTGGTTTTTCAATCGGTTGTATCCCCTTGCCACTCGAGAACAAAAAAGGTACAAATTGATAGGGATTACGGATTGTCCGGCCTTCATTGACGACCAAGGGGTGATGTATCATGGCTCAGAATTCTTTGCGGCTTGTAGAGGACAAAACGGTGGACAAATCAAAGGCTCTGGATGCGGCGCTGTCGCAAATCGAGCGTGCCTTCGGCAAGGGCTCGATCATGCGGCTCGGCGCAAACGAGCAGGTCGTCGAGATCGAAACGGTGCCGACCGGTTCGCTTGGCCTCGACATCGCGCTCGGCGTCGGCGGCCTGCCGCGCGGCCGCATCATCGAGATCTACGGGCCGGAAAGCTCGGGCAAGACGACGCTGGCGCTGCACACTGTGGCGGAGGCCCAGAAGAAGGGCGGCATCTGCGCCTTCGTCGATGCCGAGCACGCGCTCGACCCGGTCTATGCCCGCAAGCTCGGCGTCGACCTCGAAAACCTCTTGATCTCGCAGCCCGATACCGGCGAGCAGGCGCTGGAGATCTGCGACACGCTGGTGCGTTCCGGCGCCATCGACGTGCTGGTGGTCGATTCGGTCGCGGCGCTGACGCCGCGCGCCGAAATCGAAGGCGAAATGGGCGATTCGCTGCCCGGCCTGCAGGCCCGCCTGATGAGCCAGGCGCTGCGCAAGCTGACCGCCTCGATCTCGCGCTCCAACACCATGGTCATCTTCATCAACCAGATCCGCATGAAGATCGGCGTCATGTTCGGTTCGCCCGAGACCACGACCGGCGGCAACGCGCTGAAATTCTACGCTTCGGTGCGCCTCGACATTCGCCGCATCGGCTCGGTCAAGGACCGCGACGAGGTCGTCGGCAACCAGACCCGCGTCAAGGTGGTCAAGAACAAGCTGGCGCCGCCCTTCAAGGTGGTCGAGTTCGATATCATGTATGGCGAGGGCGTGTCCAAGACCGGCGAGCTGGTTGACCTCGGCGTCAAGGCTGGCGTGGTCGAAAAGTCGGGCGCCTGGTTCTCCTACAATTCGCAGCGTCTCGGCCAGGGCCGCGAGAATGCAAAACTGTTCCTGCGCGACAATCCCGATACGGCGCGCGAAATCGAATTGGCACTACGGCAGAATGCCGGGCTGATTGCGGAAAAGTTCCTCGAGAATGGTGGTTCCGAAGGCGGAGACGATGGTTTCGAGGACGAAGCCGGCGCCATGTAGGCTTCGGCAGTGGCCGGAGTTTGGCCATGATTCCCGCGCATCAGCTCCAGCCTGTGTAATCGAGTCCTGTATTGTTGCGTTCGAACCGCCGGCCTAACGCCGGCGGTTTGCGTTTCAGCGGTGGCGCCGAGATGACCGGCAAGCCGGCAACGAGATGACCGGCAAGCCCCGCAAATTGGCCCAATTCCGTGTTTCTGGACAGGGTGCAACGCGGCGGCTAAAAGGCCATGTCCATTTGCCGTCGGCCGCGCCGGCGGCTCTCTCTAAAAGCTAAAAGGCAGTATTCATGAGTGGCGTGAACGAGATCCGGTCGACATTCCTCGACTATTTCCGCAAGGAGGGTCACGAGGTCGTCGCGTCGAGCCCGCTGGTGCCGCGCAACGACCCGACACTGATGTTCACCAATGCCGGCATGGTCCAGTTCAAGAACGTTTTCACCGGCCTGGAAAAGCGCCCCTACTCGCGTGCCACGACGGCTCAGAAGAGTGTTCGCGCCGGCGGCAAGCACAACGACCTCGACAATGTCGGCTACACCGCGCGCCACCTGACCTTCTTCGAGATGCTCGGTAATTTCTCGTTCGGCGACTATTTCAAGGAGCGCGCCATCGAGCTTGCCTGGAACCTGATCACCAGGGAGTTCGGGCTGAAGAAGGACAAGCTGCTGGTCACGGTCTATCACACCGACGACGAGGCTGCCGGCTACTGGAAGAAGATCGCCGGCTTTTCCGACGATCGTATCATCCGCATTCCGACCTCGGACAATTTCTGGGCGATGGGCGACACCGGACCTTGCGGTCCGTGCTCGGAGATCTTCATCGACCGTGGCGAGCACATCTGGGGCGGCCCTCCCGGCAGCCCCGAGGAGGATGGCGACCGTTTCCTCGAATTCTGGAACCTGGTGTTCATGCAGTATGAACAGGTGACGAAGGACGAGCGCATCGACCTGCCGCGCCCGTCGATCGACACTGGCATGGGCCTGGAGCGCATGGCCTCGATTCTGCAAGGGGTCGAGAGCGTCTTCGAGACCGACCTGTTCCGTCACCTGATCGAGGTGGCGTCATCCGCGCTCGGCCGCGGTCCGGATGCCGACACCGTCGGATCGTTCCGCGTCATCGCCGACCATTTGCGTTCGTCCTGCTTTCTGGTGGCCGACGGCGTGCTGCCGTCCAATGAAGGCCGCGGCTACGTGCTGCGTCGCATCATGCGCCGCGCCATGCGCCATGCGCAGCTTTTGGGCGCCGGTGATCCGCTGATGTGGCGGCTGGTGCCGGCGCTGGTGCGCGAGATGGGCCAGGCCTATCCGGAACTTGTGCGCGGCGAACAGATGATCACCGAGACGCTGAAGCTCGAAGAAACCCGTTTCCGCAAGACGCTGGTGCGCGGCTTGGGTCTGCTTTCGGAGGCGACGGAAAAGCTGGGTGCCGGCGACATGCTGGATGGCGAGACCGCCTTCAAGCTCTACGACACCTATGGCTTTCCGCTCGATCTGACGCAGGACGCGCTGCGTCAGCGCAACATCTCGGTCGATCTTGCCGGCTTCACCAATGCGATGGAGCAGCAGAAGGCCGAGGCGCGCAAGAGCTGGGCTGGTTCCGGCGAGGCGGCGACCGAAACAGTGTGGTTCCCGGTGCGCGAGAAGCATGGCGCCACCGAGTTCCTCGGCTACGAGACCGAGCAGGCGGAAGGCCTCATCCAGGCGCTGGTCAGGGACGGCAAGATCGTCGACAGCGCCGCCAACGGCGACGCGGTTGCCGTGGTCGTCAACCAGACCCCGTTCTATGGCGAATCCGGCGGCCAGGTGGGCGATACCGGCGTCATTTCAGGCGAAGGGTTCTTGATCGAGATCTCCGATACGCAGAAGAAGGCCGACGGGCTTTTCGTGCATCTCGGCAAGGTGACCGATGGCACGGTCGACACGGGCGCGAGCGTCGAGCTGAAGGTCGACCATGCACGCCGCTCCAGGCTGCGCGCGAACCATTCCGCGACGCATCTGATCCACGAAGCGCTGCGCGAGGTGCTCGGCACCCATGTCGCGCAGAAGGGCTCACTGGTCGCGCCCGAGCGTCTGCGCTTCGACATTTCGCACAACAAGCCGATCTCGCCTGACGAGATCGAAGAGGTCGAGCGGATGGCGAACGAGATCGTCGTCCAGAACAGTCCGGTCACCACGCGGCTGATGTCGGTTGACGATGCCATTGCCGAAGGCGCCATGGCGCTGTTCGGCGAAAAGTATGGCGATGAAGTGCGCGTCGTTTCGATGGGCACGGGCTTGCATGGCGCCAGGACCAACCGGCCCTATTCGGTCGAGCTATGCGGCGGCACGCATGTCAGGGCGACCGGCGATATCGGTCTGGTGCGCATCGTGTCGGACAGCGCCGTCGCCGCCGGCGTGCGCCGCATCGAGGCGTTGACCGGCGAGGCGGCCAGAAAGCATCTCGACGAGCAGGACAAGCGGCTGAAGGCGGCCGCGGCCGCGCTGAAGATTTCGCCGGCCGATGTCCCGGCGCGCGTCGAGGCGCTGCTCGATGAGCGCAAGAAGCTCGAGAAAGAACTGACCGAAGCGCGCAAGAAGCTGGCGCTGGGCGACAGCTCGCCAGCCGGCGTGCCTGCCGAGAACGAGACCATTGCCGGTGTCGGCTTCCTCGGCAAGGCGGTGTCAGGTGTCGCGCCGAAGGATCTGAAGCCGTTGGCCGATGCCGGCAAGAAGTCCCTCGGCTCCGGCGTTGTCGTCTTCGTCGGCGCCAGCGAGGACAACAAGGCCAGCGTCGTGGTCGGCGTCACCGACGACCTGACCGGCCGCTTCAGCGCTGTCGATCTGGTGCGTGTGGCGTCCGCGGCATTGGGCGGGCAGGGCGGCGGCGGTCGGCCTGACATGGCCCAGGCCGGCGGCCCGGACGCCTCGAGGGCCGAAGACGCGATCGCTGCGGTGAAGGCGGCCCTGGAGGCGGCTTGATCGGTCGCCGGGGGTCTGGGAGGCAAGGCACCCCCCTCTGTCCTGCCGGACATCTCCCTCAAGGGGGGAGATCGGATGCACGATTGTTTTCGCCAATTTTCGACGTTTGAGAAAAGGCAGGGCAATGAAGCTGCCAATCTCCCCCCTTGAGGGGGAGATGTCCGGCAGGACAGAGGGGGGTGCTGTCCCTCGGCCTTTCGGACTTTGTCACCCGGCCTTTTCGGTCTTCGCAAAACTCTCCCGTCCGGCGATGCGAGCCCACCAGGCCTGGATATCGGCGAACTCGGCCAGCAGGTTTTGTCCGTCGGCCACCTTGACGAAATAGCCGATGATGGGTGCTGCATGCAGGTCGGCCAGCGTCAGTTGCGCTCCCAACAGCCATGGCCCCTCGGCTTTCAGCGATGAGAGCGCCTTAAGCACCGTCGCCGCCTGCCGAAGCCCATTGCCGATCAAAGCCTCGTCAGGCATCGTTTTCTCCAGCCGCTCGACGGCGACATCCCAGACCATGGCCCTATAGGCATAGGCATCCAGCATCGCGATGATCTGGTTCATACGCGCGCGAGACCGGGCTTCGACCGGTTGCAATGCCAGGCCGTCGAACGCTTCATCGACATAGCGGGCGATCGCGCTGGTCTCGTGGAGGCGGAACCCGTCATGCTCGAAGGCCGGGATGCGGCCGAACGGCTGATGGTCGAGATACCAGCCCGGAATGCCGTCCGCCGCAAAGATGTCGACCGGCACAAGTTCGTAGCCGATGCCTTTTTCCTCGAGTGCGAGGCGGACGATGCGCACATAGACGCTGTAGTCCGCCCCGTAGACGACGGGCCTGCTCACAACGCTGCTCAGGCCATCGCCTTCTGCAGGTTCTCGTCGATCTTGTCGAGGAAGCCGGTGGTCGAAAGCCATGGCTGGTCGGGACCGATCAGCAGCGACAGATCCTTGGTCATGAAGCCGGCTTCGACGGTCTGGATGCAGACTTTTTCCAGCGTCTCGGCAAAACGCATCAGCTCGGCATTGTCGTCGAGTTTGGCGCGGTGCGCCAGGCCGCGCGTCCAGGCGAAGATCGAGGCGATCGAATTGGTCGAGGTTTCCTCGCCCTTCTGGTGCTGCCGATAATGACGGGTGACGGTGCCGTGCGCGGCCTCTGCCTCCACCGTCTTGCCGTCCGGCGTCATCAGCACCGAGGTCATCAGGCCGAGCGACCCAAAACCTTGCGCCACGGTGTCCGACTGAACGTCGCCATCATAGTTCTTGCAGGCCCAGATATAGCCCCCCGACCATTTCAGGCTGGAGGCAACCATGTCGTCGATCAGCCGGTGCTCGTACCAGAGCTTCTTGGCTTTGAACTCGGCTTCGAACTCTGCCTCGTAGACTTCCTGGAAAATGTCCTTGAAGCGGCCGTCATAGGCCTTGAGGATGGTGTTCTTGGTCGAGAGGTAGACCGGGTAGTTGCGCAGCAGGCCGTAATTGAGCGAGGCGCGGGCGAATTCGCGGATCGAGTCGTCGAGATTGTACATGGCCATGGCGACGCCGGCGGCCGGCGCATCGAACACGTCATGCTCGATCACCTTGCCGTCCTCGCCGACGAACTTGATCGTCAGCTTGCCCTTGCCGGGGAAGCGGAAGTCGGTGGCGCGGTACTGGTCGCCGAAGGCATGACGGCCGACGATGATCGGCTTGGTCCAGCCGGGCACCAGCCGCGGCACGTTCTTCATGATGATCGGCTCGCGAAAGATGGTGCCGCCGAGGATGTTGCGGATGGTGCCGTTCGGCGACTTCCACATCTTCTTCAGCCCGAATTCCTCGACACGCTGCTCGTCGGGGGTGATCGTCGCGCATTTCACGCCGACGCCATGCTTCTTGATGGCATTGGCCGAATCGATGGTCACCTGGTCGTTGGTGGCGTCGCGGTGCTCAACGCTGAGGTCGTAATATTCAAGATTGAGGTCGAGATAGGGGTGGATCAGCTTGTCCTTGATGAACTGCCAGATGATGCGGGTCATCTCGTCGCCGTCGAGTTCGACGACCGGGTTCGCCACCTTGATCTTCGCCATGGAAAGAATGCCTCATTGTTGGGGATCGGAACGGCCTTGCCCGCATGGCTTTGGCCGGGGATGCGGCCCGTATATCAAAGCATTTTTGGCCGCGCAAACGGCGATCCGCCCCAGCGGGCTCGCCCCTGGCATCGGGCGTTGCCTGCCAAAGCTTCATTTTCGCGGCCGGATATGGCAGGGGACGCTGAAATGCCGCAAACAGCAGTTCATTGAGACAATGCAAGCCAGCAATGACATCCTTCCTGCCACCGGCCCGGCGATCATCCTGGTCGAGCCGCAGCTCGGCGAGAATATCGGCATGGTCGCGCGCGCCATGACGAATTTCGGTCTGTCCGAACTGCGCCTCGTTAATCCGCGCGACGGCTGGCCGAGCGAAAAGGCGCGCGCTGCCGCGAGCCGCGCCGACCACGTCATCGATGCCGCTGGAGTATATGACGATCTGGCCTCGGCGGTCGCCGACCTGAACTTCGTCTTCGCCACCACGGCGCGCGCGCGCGATAATTTCAAACCGGTGCGCGGACCGGTCGAGGCGGGCAGGGCGCTGAGAGCGCGGCAGCGATCCGGACAGCGCACCGGCATCCTGTTCGGCCGCGAGCGGTTCGGGCTCTATAATGACGAGGTCGGCCTCGCCGACGAGATCGTCACCTTCCCGGTCGATCCCGCCTTCTCCTCGCTCAACATCGCCCAGGCCGCCCTGCTGATGTCCTATGAGTGGATGAAATCGGGCCTGGAAGATGAGACCAAAACCAATTTTTCCAGTCCCGACATGATGCCGGCGTCCAAGGAACAGTTGCACGGCCTGTTCGCCTATCTGGAAGGCGCGCTCGAAGCGCGCGGCTATTTCCGCCCGGCGGCGAAGAAGCCGAAAATGGTCGACAATCTGCGCGCGGTGCTGACGCGCGCCGGCTTCGCCGAGCCGGAGCTCAAGGTGCTGCGCGGCATAATATCATCGCTGGACAGGTTTTCGCCGGCCATGCCGCGCGGCGACGGATCGCCGGGCGATGATCCAAGGCGGCTTCCGGCAGCGGCCCGCGCCGCCAAGGCGACAGACAAGGACCAGGCCTAAGAGACAGGGGCTTTAGCCGTAACCGAATGTTATTTGCTGTGGTCCATCATCCCAAAATGATGGATCAGGAATTTGTATCATCTTCCCGCCGCGGGCCCGCAGCCTTCTCCGCCTTCTCCTGTAGACGATGACAATGACCGATCCTTCAAGCGCCCGCCCGATCCTGATGTTCGATTCCGGCATCGGCGGCCTGACGGTGCTGCGCGAAGCGCGGGTGCTGATGCCCGACCGCCGCTTCGTCTATGTCGCCGACGACGCGGCTTTCCCTTACGGGGCTTGGGAGGAAGCGGCACTGAGGGCACATGTGCTGGAGCTGTTCGGCAAGCTGCTCGACCGTTTTTCGCCGGCCATTTCGGTCATCGCCTGCAATACCGCCTCGACGCTGGTCATCGATGCATTGCGCGAAAGATTTCCCGGTCATCCTTTCGTCGGCACGGTGCCGGCGATCAAGCCGGCGGCGGAACGCACGCGCTCCGGAATGGTTTCGGTGCTGGCGACGCCCGGCACCGTCAAGCGCCAGTATACGCGCGACCTGATCGGCAAATGGGCGCAAAAATGCCATGTCCGCCTGGTTGGCAGCGACAGTCTGGCGGGATTGGCCGAGGTCTATATGCGCGATGGCTTTGTCGATGAAGACGCGGTGCGCGCCGAGATCGCGCCATGCTTCGTCGAACATGACGAACTGCGGACCGACATCGTCGTGCTTGCCTGCACCCACTATCCCTTTCTGGCCAATCGCATGCGCAAGACGGCACCCTGGCCGGTCGACTGGCTCGATCCCGCCGAGGCGATCGCCCGGCGGGCGCTCTCGCTGCTCGCGGGCGCCGAGGCCAACCACCGCGGCGAGGCGTTGCCGGAAGGCGCCGACCTTGCTGTCTTCACCTCGAAGCGGGTCGATTTCCCGACCCGCCGCCTGATGCAGGGGTTTGGGCTGGCGATTTCCTGATATCTGGGAACATCACCACGACCGCTGCGTTTTTCCCTCATCGCAAGACGGGAGAAACGATCATGCCAGCCACTTCAAAAGCCCAGCAGAAAGCCGCCGGCGCGGCATTGTCCGCCAAGCGTGGCGAGACCAAGAAGAGCGAACTCAAAGGCGCTTCGAAGGGAATGTACAAGTCGATGAGCGAAAAGCAGCTCGAGGAGTTCGCCGAGACCAAGCGCAAGGGCCTGCCCGAGAAGAAGTCGAAACACTAGCCGCTCGTCCGCACCCGAGGTCGGGACCGGTCCCATGGTTGGATAGCTGCGGTGCAGCACGCGCGCGCGGGGTACCGCGCCGTATCGGCTGCCATCACCGACGCCAGCCGCGAGCTTGACACCAGTTAAATCTCCGTCTAATCAGCCCACCAGCACCGGGCCGCAATGTCCGGTGGTTTCTTTATGTGCGCAAGACATTTGGGAAGCCGCTCTATTTTTCCCAGAATCTTGTCTAGAATGACGTGTCCCGTGGGTTTTCCGCCGCGTTGCGTGGGAAAACCCTGTCAGGTCTCGAAAACGGAGGCCAGAGGAGGGCGCGTTTCCTTCACCCGGACCATGAGGTTCCGGGTGTGTCTTTTTGAAAGGGAATGCGATGAGCAAGCGCGAATCCGCGAAATACAAGATCGACCGCCGTCTCGGCGAAAACATCTGGGGCCGCCCGAAGTCCCCGGTCAACAAGCGCGAATACGGTCCCGGCCAGCACGGCCAGCGCCGCAAGGGCAAGCTTTCCGATTTCGGCCTGCAGCTGCGTGCCAAGCAGAAGCTGAAGGGTCACTACGGCGACGTGTCGGAAAAGCAGTTCCGCAAGGTCTATGAAGAGGCGAACCGCCGCAAGGGCGACACCTCGGAGAACCTGATCGGCCTGCTCGAGTCGCGTCTCGACGCGGTCGTCTACCGCGCCAAGTTCGTGCCGACCATTTTTGCCGCTCGCCAATTCGTCAATCACGGCCACATCAATGTCAACGGCAAGCGCGTCAACATCGGCTCGTACCGCTGCAAGCCGGGCGATGTCATCGAAGTGCGCGAAAAGTCGAAGCAACTGGTGATCGTCCTGGAATCGGTAGGCCTGGCTGAGCGCGACGTGCCTGATTACATCGAGGTCGATCATAACAAGATGACGGCGTCCTTCGGGCGCATCCCCGGGCTGTCGGATGTTCCCTTCGCCGTGCAGATGGAACCGAACCTGGTCGTCGAATTCTATTCGCGCTGATCGTTTTTTTCATCTGCGACATCATCGAAGGCCGCCCTCGAGGCGGCCTTTTCTTTGGGGTTCCGAAAATCGATTTCGATTTTCGGGCCGATGCGCTACTCCGGGCAGCAACAAGGATTTTTGGGGCCGCCGCGCCATGAACATGCTGCCAGAAACAATCGAACCGATCGCCGATGCCGCAGGCGGCTTTCATCCGCTGTTTGCCGATGTGCCGTCCTCCGTCGAATTCAACAAGCTGCGCAAGCGGCTGCTGCGCCTCGCCCGTCAGGCGATCGATGATTTTTCGATGGTCAGGCCCGGCGATCGCTGGCTGGTCGCGTTGTCCGGCGGCAAGGATTCCTACGGCCTGCTTGCGTTGCTGCTCGACCTCAAATGGCGCGGGCTGCTGCCGGTCGACCTGCTGGCCTGCAATCTCGACCAGGGCCAGCCGAACTTTCCAAAGCACATTCTGCCCGATTATCTCAACAGATACGCCATTCCGCACCGCATCGAATATCAGGACACCTATTCGGTGGTGACCGACAAGCTTCCCCAGGGCAGCACCTATTGTTCGCTGTGCTCGCGGCTCAGGCGCGGCCATCTCTACCGCATCGCGCGGGAGGAGGGCTGCTCGGCTTTGGTGCTTGGCCACCACCGCGAAGACATTCTCGAAACCTTTTTCATGAACCTGTTGCATGGCGGGCGCCTCGCCGCCATGCCGCCAAAACTGCTCAACGACGACGGCGACGTCATGGTGCTGCGGCCGCTTGCCTATTGCGCCGAGGCCGATCTCGAAAAATTCGCCGGCGCCATGAGATTCCCGATCATCCCGTGCGATCTGTGCGGCAGCCAGGACGGCTTGCAGCGCAATGCGATGAAGGCGATGCTCGGCGACCTGGAAAAGCGCATGCCCGGCCGCAAGGACACGATGATCCACGCCATGACCAATGTGCGGCCCTCGCATCTGCTCGACAGGAAGCTGTTCGATTTCGCCGCCCTCAACGAAACCCTTACACGGCAAGACGATGACATTTGACGATACCGCGATCGACTGGCTCGCCAAGCTTCTGTCCGACGCCGCCATTGCCGAGATCATGCCGCGCTTTCGCCGGCTGGATGAGGGCGACGTCCGCCAGAAGACCTCGGCAGCCGACCTGGTGACAGAGGCCGATGTGAGTGCCGAGCGGCTCATCACCGTCAGGCTGCGTGAGCGCTACCCGCAGGCGATGATCGTCGGCGAAGAAGCCTGCTCCGACGACCCGGCGCTGCTCCAGGGCCTCGGCGAAGCCGATCTCGCCTTCGTCATCGATCCGGTCGACGGCACGTTCAATTTCGCCTCAGGCGTGCCGCTGTTCGGCGTCATGCTCGGCGTCGTGGTGAAGGGCGAGACCATCGCCGGCATCATTCACGATCCGATCGGCAAGGACTGGCTGATCGGCGCCAGGGGTGCTGGCAGCCACATACGGCATGCGCATGGCACTTTGGAAAAGGTGCATGTCGCCGAGCCTGCGCCGATCTCGCAAATGACCGGCGCGGTTTCCTGGCAATACATGCCCGAGCCGGAACGGTCACGGCTGGCGCGCAACCAGACGAAAAGCTTGTCGCAATTCGGCTATCGCTGCGCGGCACACGAATACCGCCTGCTGGCGAGCGGCCACGCCCACTTCGTCGTCTACAACAAGCTGATGCCGTGGGATCATCTGGCCGGTGTGCTGATCCATGCCGAGGCAGGTGGTTATGCGGCGCGTTTCGACGGCAGCGCCTATCGGCCTTCGCATGTCGGCGGTGGCCTTCTTGTCGCACCGGACGAAGCAAGCTGGCGCGAACTGCGCCGGGAACTCTGGGCGGAATAGGCTGTTGGGGATCGGCCCGGATGAAGCTCGCCGAGGATTATGGGGCCGAGCTGATGTATTCGCACGACATGGAAAACTTCAAGACCGATCGGACCGGCACGCAATTCTACGGCTGACCGCCGCCAACGCGGAGAAAAGACCATGCGCTATCTCGAACACGCCGAACCGGTCATCACACTTACTGCCGGGCCGGTGAACGCCTATCCCGACGTGCTGCGCGGCCTCGGCCGCACCGTGCTCTACGATTACGACCCGGCGTTCCAGCTCTTATACGAGCGTGTGGTTGACAAGGCGCAGAAGGCGATGCGGCTGTCCAACAAGCCGGTCATTCTGCATGGCGAGCCGGTTCTTGGCCTGGAGGCCGCGGCAGCCTCCCTGATCACGCCCGACGACGTCGTGCTCAACCTTGCCTCGGGAGTCTACGGCAAGGGGTTTGGTTATTGGGCGAAGCGCTATTCGCCGCATCTGCTCGAAATCGAGGTGCCCTATAACGAGGCGATCGACCCGCAGGCGGCTGCGGCAATGCTGGAAGCGCATCCGGAAATCAGCATCGTTTCCGTCTGCCATCACGACACGCCGTCGGGCACCATCAACCCGATCGATGCCATCGGCGCGCTGGTTTCGGGGCATGGCGCCTATCTGATCGTCGACGCCGTTTCGTCCTTCGGCGGCATGAAAACGCATCCGGAGGACTGCAAGGCCGACATTTATGTCACCGGCCCGAACAAATGCCTCGGCGCGCCTCCGGGGCTGACGATGATTGGCGTCAGCGAGCGGGCCTGGGCGAAAATGAAGGCCAATCCACTGGCGCCGCGCGCGTCGATGCTCAGCATCGTCGATTGGGAGCATGCGTGGTCGAGGGACAAGCCGTTTCCGTTCACGCCGTCTGTCGCGGAAGTGAACGGGCTCGACGTCGCGCTCGACCTCTACCTCAACGAGGGACCGGCGGCGGTGTGGGCGCGCCACGCGCTCACCGCCAAGGCCATGCGCGCCGGCGTCGCCGCGCTGGGTCTGTCGATCTGGGCGGCCAGCGACATCATCGCATCGCCGACCATGACTGCCGTCCGGACGCCCGAAGGCATCGACGAGGAGGCGCTTCGCCAGGCTGCGCGCGCCCGTTACGGCGTGGTGTTTTCGTCTGGCCGCGGCGAGACATTGGGCAAGTTGACGCGCATCGGCCATATGGGCCCGACCGCCCAGCCGATCTATGCGATCGCGGCGCTGACGGCACTTGGCGGCGCGATGAATGCTTTGGGCGAAAAGCTCGCCGTAGGCAAAGGCATCGATGCGGCGCTCGCCGTTATCGACGCCGACGTCTGAAAGGATCCATCCGCAGCGCTGATACTCGATGGAAGCTTTCGTCGAAAATTTCGATTACATTTATCCGCGCGAAACCGGAGACCCGAGATGAAACCTCGGTCCGCAATTGTCGCCCTTACCCTTGCCCTGGTTGCCGGGCCTAACGCGGCAACATCGCAGGAGCGCGGCTGTCGCAGTCCCGAACCCGTCGACACCATAAACGAGATGTTCTCCGCGATCGTCGCCTGTTGGGAGCCGCCGCCCGGAACCGCGGGCATGACCCTGACGCTGCAGTTCTCAATTCGCCGAAACGGCACACTTATCGGCAAGCCTCGCGCCACCTACTCCCGTCTGGGGGATGATGGCAGCCTCAACCGGGCTTTCGTCGCCTCCGTCCTCGAGGCGCTCGACAAGGCTCTGCCACTGCCGGTTTCGGACAGGATGGGTGGAGCGATCGCAGGGCGTTTGCTGTTCCCTCGCTTCACCGCAGCGAGCGGGGGTGAATCCTGAAACGCGTCCGGCCTTAAACCGGCGGGTTCTGCGGCTGGAAGAATTTGCCGCGCTCGGCGATCAGCACCATCACCAATGCGCCAAGCGAAACGCTGCAGAATCCGGCGGCCAAGGGTGTCACGGTGCCGTCGAAGGCTTGGCCGATCAGCGTGCCGAGCACGCCGCCGAGGAAGGTCTGCATGAAGCCCAGAATGGACGACGCTGTCCCGGCCAATTGGCCGAGCGGCTCCATGGCGAGTGCGTTGAAATTCGCGCCGAGTGCGCCGAACGGGACCATCGTGCAGGCAAAGAAGGTGATGAAAAGCCAGAGCGGCATCTTCATTTGGAGGGAAACGACCAGCCAGGCGAGGCTGATGGCCAGAAACAAGAGCAGCGCGCTTTGCGACAGGCGGCGCATCCCGATGCGGCCGACAAGGCGCGAATTCAGATAGCTCGAAAAGGAGAGCACGCCGGCGATCCCTGCGAAAATCACCGGGAACATCGCGCCGACGCCGAAGACGCCGACATAGATCTGCTGCGCCGAGTTGATGAAGCCGAACATCGCGCCGAAGGCAAAAGTGCTGGCGAAGGCATAGCATAGCGCGATGCGATTGGTCAGAACGATGCGGAAACCGCCGAGGACGGATAATGCCGTCAGCGGCCGGCGATATTCGGGATGCAGCGTTTCGGGCAGGCGCAGCAGCGCCCACACCGACACGATCAGCGCCCCGGCCGCCATTGTGATGAAGATCCAGTGCCAGGAGGCAAACAGCATGATGAACTGGCCGATGGCTGGCGCCACCACCGGAATGGCCATGAACACCATGAAGATCAGCGACATCACCTCAGCCATGCGCCGGCCTTCGAACGTGTCGCGCACGATCGAGACGGCGATGACGCGTGTGGCCGCGGCGCCGATGCCTTGCACCACCCGGCATAGGATAAGCGTGGCGAATGTCGGGGCGATCGCCGCCGCACTCGCCGCTGCGACGTAGATAACCAGTCCGACGACGAGCGGAGCGCGGCGTCCGAAGCGGTCCGAGATCGGCCCGAAGAAAAGCTGTCCGCCGCCAAAGCCGAGAATGTACGCGGCAATCACATATTGACGATGGTTTTCATTTTCCACGCCTAGCGAGGCGCCGATCTGCTGCAGCGCCGGCAGCATGATGTCGATGGCCAGCGAGTTGAGCGCCATCAACGCCGCGCACAGCGCGATGAATTCCCAGCGCGGAATAGGCAAGGTGCTTGCCTGTTGCTGCGCTTCTGCATGCTGATCCACGGCAAAGTCCGATCTTCAAACGAAAAAGCGCCGGCGCACCGGCGCATTCATTCGTCTTGTGCCCCGATACCGGGGAGATAATCAGCTTGGCGAAGTGCCCTAAATGTTCGTCAGGCGGCGCCTTTGACGCTGACGCCCTTTTCGACGAGGAACGTCTGCAGTTCGCCAGCCTGGAACATCTCGCGGACGATATCGCAACCGCCGACGAACTCACCCTTGACGTAGAGCTGAGGGATTGTCGGCCAGTTGGAGTATTCCTTGATACCTTGCCGCAGCTCGGCCGAGGTCAGCACGTCGACGCCCTTGTAGTCGGCCCCGATATAGTCGAGGATCTGCACGACCTGACCGGAAAATCCGCATTGCGGAAAACCGGGCGTGCCCTTCATGAAGAGAACGACGTCGTTGGCCTTCACTTCGCTGTCGATGTAGTCGTTGATACCGCTCATAGAAAATCCTTTCATGCCCGCGGGAGTCGGGCTCGAAACATTCCCTTTCAAATAAACCCATAGGTTGCCTGAAACAAGACGTTTGCCGCCCTCGTCACGCAAATGGCGCAAAGGATGGCCTGGGCCAAGAGCATCGGACGGCTATTTTCCCAAGCCAGCAAAGCCCAAAAAAAGCTTACTCCGGCACGCTGGTCTGCAGAGCGAGCGCGTGCAGCACGCCGCCCATATTTCCCTTCAGCGCGTCGTAAACCATCTGATGCTGCTGGACGCGGCTTTTTCCGCGAAAGCTTTCGGCCACCACTTCGGCCGCATAATGGTCGCCGTCGCCGGCCAGGTCGCGAATCGTCACCTTGGCGTCCGGAATGCCTTCCTTGATCAGCCGTTCGATGTCGTGCGCGTCCATTGCCATGCGAGGATTCCTTGTTCAGATCTCATAGATATGATCGAAATGGCGGATGAACCACACCGAAACGGGCCCGCTCGATCAAATCATGGGTCCACGACCTCATTTGCCATGAAGCGAGGAAACCAGGATTCGTGGGCAGCGGTCAATTCGCCGACAGCGATCGCCTGTGCCTCGCCAAGTTTCAACTCACGGCCGCCGGTCGAGCCGATCCACGGTGCGAAGATGCCGAGCTTGCTCTGCTGTTCGCGAATGGCGTCCCATTCCTTGCTTTGCGGATCGATCGACAGCGTCAAGAGGTAGCGGCCCTGATCCTCGCCGAACCAGACCGGGATCGGGTCGGTCCCGACCAGGCCGGGGACGGTCGCGCCGATACCGGACGCCATCGCCATCTCGGCCAGCGCGACGGCAATGCCGCCATCGGAAACGTCATGCGCTGATGTGACGACGCCGGAGGCGATCAGGGTGCGTACATGGTCGCCGACGCGCTTTTCGTGGTCGAGGTCGACCGGCGGCGGCGGGCCGTCGGTGCGGCCATGGATGTCGCGCATATAGGCCGACTGGGCGAGATGCGTTCCCCACATCGATGGCGCGCCGACCAGCAGGATCATCTGGCCCTCGGCGGCAAAGCCGATCCGCGCCATCTGGGACCAGTCGGCGATCAGTCCGACGCCGCCGATGGTCGGCGTCGGCAAGATGCCTTGTCCGTTGGTTTCGTTGTAGAGCGAGACATTGCCGGAGACGATCGGAAAGCCGAGCGCGCGACAGGCGTCGCCGATGCCTTTCACGGCGCCGACCAACTGGCCCATGATCTCGGGTCGTTCCGGATTACCGAAATTGAGGTTGTCGGTGGCGGCGAGCGGCAGGGCGCCGGTGGCGGTAAGGTTGCGCCAGCATTCCGCCACCGCCTGCTTGCCGCCCTCGTAAGGGTCGGCCTCGCAATAGCGCGGCGTGACATCGGAGGAGAAGGCGAGCGCCTTGGTCGGATGGCCCTCGACGCGCACCACGCCGGCATCGCCGCCCGGAAGCTGCAGCGAATTGCCCTGAATCAACGTGTCGTATTGTTCCCATACCCAGCGGCGCGACGACAGGTCGGGTCCGCCGAGCAGTTTCAGCAGCGCCTCGGCGACATCCGCTTGTGGTGCATCGCCGGCCGCCAGCGGCGCCGGCTTCTTCGGCTCGGTCCAGGGACGGTCATATTCCGGCGCCTGGTCGCCAAGGTCCTTGATCGGCAGATTGGCGACCTCGTCGCCCTGGTGCAGCACGCGAAAGCGCAGATCGTCGGTTGTCTTGCCAACGATGGCGAAGTCGAGGCCCCATTTGTGGAAGATCGCCTCGGCTTGCTTTTCCTTTTCGGGGCGCAGCACCATCAGCATGCGCTCCTGGCTCTCCGACAGCATCATCTCATAGGCGCTCATGCGCTCCTCGCGCACCGGCACCTTGTCGAGGTCGAGCTCGATGCCGAGGTCGCCCTTGGCGCCCATCTCGACAGCCGAGCAGGTGAGGCCGGCAGCACCCATGTCCTGGATGGCAATGACGGCACCGGACGCCATCAGTTCGAGGCAGGCTTCGAGCAGGCATTTTTCGGTGAACGGGTCGCCGACCTGGACGGTGGGCCGCTTCTCGTCGATCCGGTCGTCGAATTCGGCCGAGGCCATGGTGGCGCCGCCGACACCGTCGCGGCCGGTCTTGGCGCCGAGATAGACGACCGGCAGGCCGACGCCCTTGGCTTCCGACAGGAAGATCGCATCGGTCTTGGCCAGCCCCGCCGCAAACGCGTTGACCAGGATGTTGCCATTGTAGCGCGCGTCGAAATTGACCTCACCGCCGACCGTCGGCACGCCGAAGGAATTGCCGTAGCCGCCAACACCGGCAACGACGCCGGCGACCAGGTGCCTGGTCTTGGGATGGTCCGGCGCACCGAAGCGCAGCGCGTTCATCGCCGCGATCGGCCGCGCGCCCATAGTAAAGACATCGCGCAGTATGCCGCCGACGCCGGTTGCCGCGCCCTGATAGGGCTCGATGAAGGAGGGGTGGTTATGGCTCTCCATCTTGAAGACGACGCAGTCGCCGTCGCCGATATCGACCACGCCGGCATTCTCGCCCGGCCCCTGGATGACCTGCGGCCCGGTGGTCGGCAGCGTGCGCAGCCACTTTTTCGAGGATTTGTAGGAGCAGTGCTCGTTCCACATCGCCGAAAAGATGCCGAGCTCGGTAAAGCTCGGCTCGCGCCCGACCAGATCGAGGATGCGCTGATATTCGTCGGGCTTCAGCCCGTGCGCGGCAATGAGTTCCGGAGTGATCGGCACGGAATTGGAAATGGTCATGGGCGGCAATTTATGTCCTTGGGATCGAGTCCCGTCTTATCGCAAGCTTTGCAGCCGATACACCCATCAAGCGACGAAAAACGATGGAAAGGGTGCAGCAAGTAGCGAAAGATCGCCACTCGGCCCGCCGGTTTCAAGCCGGTTCAGGAGAAACTGTCGTAGCCGGCGCGGCCCTCGTCCAGCAGCCGCCGGATCACGCCGACGCCGCCGGCGATGTCCTCTCGTCGCTCCGGCTGTGAAACGCCAAACCGCACGCCGTGAAAAACCTGCTCGGAACGCCCGGCCTTGAACTCGTCCTCGTCGTCGATGAGCACGCCATGTTCGAGACAGGCGTTCTTGAAGGTGCCGGAAAGCCATGGATCGGGCAGGGTGAGCCAGACGAAGGGCACATTGTCTAGTGCGTTGAAGTCGAACCCGGCTAGTGTCTCGCGCACGCTCGCCACGCGCGCGTTGATCTCGACGATGCTGCGCTTGCGCATCTCGCTGGCCTGGCCGGACAGAACCAGTCGGCTACACACTTCCGCCAGCAGGAAGGGGAGGCCACCCGTCAGCATTTTGTGAGCGACCCGGATCCGGTGGCGATAGGCCGGCGGACAAGCGAGCCAGCCGCCGCGAACGCCGGCCGCAACCGATTTCGACAGGCCGCCGGCAACGATGGTCCGTTCGGGGGCATATTCGGCCAGGAGCGGCGTCGGGTCGTCGGTCAGATCGCCATAGAGATCGTCCTCGATCAGGATGACATTGTATTCGCGCGCGACGCGCGCGATGGCCTCGCGGCGCGTCGCCGACAGCGTCACCAGTGTGGGGTTCTGGGCCGTCGGCATCAGGAACATCATTTTCGGGTGTTTTTGCGCGCAGACGCGCTCGAAATCCTCCGGATCGAGCCCTTCCGCGTCCGACGTGACCAGCGCGGTGCGGCGGCCGATCAGGCCGGCGCTGCGTGAAATCTGCGAATAGGTGAGGTGCTCGAAGACGATATAGTCACCGGGCGTGGTCAGCGCGGCAATCGCCGCCATAACCGCGGCATGGGTGCCGAGCGTCGGAACGATGCCATCGGGGCTTGGGCGAAACGAATTTCGCGACAGCCAGCTGCAGCCGGCCTCGGACCAGCGGTCGGGAAAATCCCGCGTATAGCTTGAAATCTCGTACGGATGCTCCTGCGCCGTGCGCGAAAGCACATCGGCGACAATGGCGCCCTGGCCGGTATCAGGCGCAGCCGTGCTGTCGAAGCGCAGTTTGCCGCGAGGCGCATCGATATAGCGCGTGCCTTCCACGTGCGGGTCGGGCGCCAGCAGATCGGTCTTGGTGTCATGCCGGCCAAGCACATAGGTTCCGCGTCCGACTTCGCCGCTCACCAGGCCCCGCTCGCGCAACAATTGGTAGGCCCTGCCGACCGTGCCGACGGTCGTGCCGATGTCGTATGCAAGATCGCGCTGCGGCGGCAGTTTTGCCCCGGCGGCGATCACGCCACGGTCGATGTCCGTTTCGATGGAATCTGCAAGCCGCTGATAGAGCGGCCCGGAGCCGGTGGAAAGGTCGGGAAGCCAATTTGTCATGGTGACAATTTTCTATATTGCACCGTTTTGACAGTCAATACATATGTGATCGCGCAACAAATAGGTACAATCTCGAATTTTGGTAGTAAGAAAATGGCTGCAATCGATACAATCCGTTACATGAGAGCTGGATTGCCCGGAGCCCGCCCGTCAGGCCGGCAAGGCTATGTCCGTCGCCTGGTGCGAATGGTCAACTCACTCGCAAACCGGATCGGCAACTTGCTGGATCGCCGGCGCAGCCGGCTGGTCTTGCTGGAGATGACCGATGACCAGCTTAGGGATATCGGCATCTCGCGTGCGGACGCCCATCGTGAGGGTCTGAGGCCGTTCTGGGACTGAGAATACGCGCCGAAATAGAAGACCAGCGAGCCGAAAAAACTGCGGCCGGCTGCTATCGACGCTGGAACGGTGATGAAGATTTGCAGGACAAGTGCGGCCAGGCCGATGACCAGACCGGCGACCTGCAGGCAGCGGCTCACTGCCCTATGCAGCCGCACCGCAGGCCGGATTGCCAGCCTGCCAGCGGGCAATGTCCGAGCCGATGCGTGCGCCGAGCGGTTCGGCCATCAGCGGACCGTACACGTCGACCCGGCGTGAATTGCCCTGTGCCTGCACCACCAGCAACGGCTTTCCGCCATAATGCTTGACCGGGACCAGCAGGAAGCGCGGCGTGCCGGTGAACGAATTCAGCTCGTTGGCCATCTGATAGGGCTTGAAGGCGGGATCCTTGCTGGCGATCCAGCATTTGTGGGCGGCGATCGCCACTTGTTCCATGGCAAGCAGCGCCGCACTCTTGCCCGAAGGCGCCGGCGCGTTCTTCGGCTTCGACTGGCAGGAGGCGAGCACAAGGCCGGCTGCGGCGACGAGAGCGAGGCAGGCAATCGTCGGTCTCATGGTCAAGCGCCTATGTCGAGTTCGGGAAGGGGACGAACGCTGAAGAATCAAGCGGCGATGCCAAGCGCACTTTCGAACAGCGCCCGGCCGTCGCTGCCGCCATGCGCCGCTTCGATCAGGTTCTCGGGATGCGGCATCAGGCCGAGCACATTGCCCTGGCCGTTGATGATGCCGGCAATGTCGTTGATCGAACCGTTGGGATTGGTGTCTTCGGCATAGCGGAACACGACCTGGCCTTCGCCTTCCAGCCTGCGCAGCGTCTCGGCGTCGGCAAAATAATTGCCGTCATGATGCGCCACCGGCGAGCGGATGATCTGGCCCGGCTGGTAGCGGCGGGTGAACATTGTGTTGGCGTTGGCGATCTGCAGCTTGACCTGTCGGCAGACGAATTTCAGCGACGTGTTGCGCATCAAGGCGCCTGGCAAAAGGCCGGCCTCGACCAGGATCTGGAAGCCGTTGCAGACGCCAATGACCATCACGCCCTTGGCCGCCTTTTCGGCGACCGCCCGCATCACCGGCATGCGCGCCGCAATGGCGCCGCAGCGCAGATAATCGCCGAAGGAGAAGCCACCGGGAATGGCGATCAGGTCGACGTCGGGGATTTCGGTATTGGTCTGCCAGACCGTCACCGGCGGCGTTCCCGAAATCTTGGTCAGCGCCGCGATCATGTCGCGGTCACGGTTGAGGCCCGGCAGAAGAACGACGGCTGATTTCATTTCGGTTCGTAAGGCCCCTGGGCTTCGGCAAGTCCACGCAATTCGAGACGGCGCTCTATACGTTCGAGACGATCGTCTTGACGGCCAAGAATGCCGTAGATGTTATGGATGTCGCTTTGCGTTGCGACCATGTGACCCCGAATTGCGTTCAACTCCCGCTTCACTTCGGAAACATCTGGTCGAAGTTCAGCAACTTCGTGGTGCACACGCTTCAGGAGCTCGTACATCAACTCGTTCGTGGCTTCAGTCATATACCCTCCGGCACAACCTCAGGTAATGGCCACACTATAGTTCTCAATCACCGTATTCGCCAGAAGCTTGTCGCACATGGCTTTGAGATCGGCCTCGGCCTTGGCCTTGTCGCTCTCGGCAAGCTCGACGTCGAAAACCTTGCCCTGCCGCACCTGGCCGACGCCGTCAAAGCCCATCCCGGACAATGCGTGTTCGATCGCCTTGCCTTGCGGGTCGAGCACGCCGTTCTTGAGAGTGACGGTAATGCGGGCCTTGATCACGCTGGACATGCTCCTGTTCGACGTGTTGAGCGGCAAGAAATCTCAGTGCGGCTTGCCTTTGAGGCCATCGGTCGAGGCGACGAGCACCGGCCCGGCGGGACGCGGCGGCTCGTTCTCGTTCATGATGCCGAGGCGGCGGGCGACTTCCTGATAGGCTTCGACCAGACCGCCCATGTCGCGGCGGAAACGATCCTTGTCGAGCTTGTCCTGGGTCGCCACGTCCCACAGACGGCACGAGTCCGGCGAGATCTCGTCGGCAACGACGATGCGCATCATGTCGCCTTCGAACAGCCGGCCGCATTCGATCTTGAAGTCGACAAGCTGGATGCCGACTCCCATGAACAAGCCGGAGAGGAAATCGTTGACGCGGATGGCCAGCGCCATGACGTCGTCGATCTCCTGCGGGCTTGCCCAGCCGAAAGCAGTGATGTGCTCTTCAGACACCATTGGGTCGTCGAGCGCATCGGCCTTGTAATAGAATTCGATGATCGAGCGCGGCAGCACGGTGCCTTCCTCGATGCCGAGACGCTTGGCCAGCGAGCCGGCGGCGACATTGCGCACGACCACCTCGAGCGGGATGATCTCGACTTCCTTGATCAGCTGCTCGCGCATGTTGAGCCGCCGGATGAAATGGGTCGGAATGCCCATCCGGTTGAGATGGTTGAAGATGTGCTCGGAAATGCGGTTGTTGAGCACGCCCTTGCCATCGACGATTTCGTGCTTCTTCTTGTTGAAAGCGGTCGCGTCGTCCTTGAAGAACTGGATCAGTGTTCCCGGCTCAGGACCCTCATAGAGGATCTTGGCCTTGCCTTCATAAATGCGGCGGCGATTTTTCATCTGATCTTTTCTCTGGATTTCCGGGCAGGCGGCAAGCGACCAGTTCCTGTCCGTACGCCTAAATTAGTGCGGCAACGGTAGGGGTTCAATGCCGGTGTCTATCCCAATCGCAGTGTTTGCTCAATCGGCAAATCCTTTCAATCACCGCTTTCCGGAATGAAATGCCGCAGCGCAGCAAGTGATGTAGCATATTGACCGGCCCGCGGCCTTTTGGTTTGTGCTGGGCAGTACACATATTTCGACTGCCAACCAAATCGGATTTGACCGGAGGGATGCCATGAGCAGCATGAAAGATCGCGAGGAGGGCTTCGAGCGCAAGTTCGTAATCGACGAGGAACTCCGGTTCAAGGCTGCGGCGCGCCGCAACAAGGCGCTCGGCCTGTGGGCCGCCGAAAAGCTCGGCAAGGCCGGGGCCGACGCCGAAGCCTATGCCAGCCAGGTCGTCCTCGCCGATATCGAGGAAGCCGGCGACCACGACGTTTTCCGCAAGATCCGCAAGGATTTCGACGAAGCTGGAGTCGCCCAGTCGGATCATCAGATTCGCCGCACCATGGACGATCTGATGGCGCAGGCAATCGAGCAGATCAAGAACACCTGACCCTTGCTCTGAGCCAATCGACACGCTGGACCAATCGACCGCCTCGCCCCTCCGGGCGGTTTTTCTTTGCCTTTGCAGCGGTTTCCGGCTGAACTGCATTAGAGCGACGTGCATCCATTCGGAAAGTACGAGGTACGCTCAACTTTGACTCCTCGCATCGGGCTTGCCGATTTTGGGCCGATGCGAGGTCGAATAAGGAAGGCGCCCATGTCCCTCAAGTCACGCCTTGCGGCCGATGAAACCTTGTGCACCGCATGGTCTGGCGTGCCTGATGCCCTGACGGTCGAGATTCTTGCCAGACAGGGGTTCGATGCCGTCACGCTCGACATGCAGCATGGCGGACATCATGAGGACAGCGTGCTGCGCGGCCTTGGGCCGGTGCTGGCCGCCAACAAACCGGCGCTGGTGCGCATTCCGGTTGGCCGCTTCGACATGGCCAGCCGCGCGCTCGATTTCGGCGCCGAGGCGGTGATTGCGCCGATGGTGAATTCGGTGGCGGATGCCAGGCTGTTCGCTGCCGCCATGAAGTATCCGCCGCTCGGCGAGCGCTCCTGGGGCCCGACCTATGCCTTTCCGCGTCATGGCAAGGGCGACTATGCCGACTGGCTGCGCGACAGCAACGCGCGCACCATGGCCTTCGCCATGGTCGAAACGCGCGCCGCGCTCGATGCACTCGACGGCATCCTCGACACGCCGGGTATCGACGGCATCTTCCTCGGGCCATCGGATTTTTCGATTGCCTGGTCGAACGGCGCCGCCGTCAACTCGACGCTCGAAAGCATGATGGAAACAGTCGCCTCGATCGCCGAGCGGACGCGCAAGGCCGGCAAGCATGCCGCGATCTACGTTATCGAGCCGACCATCGCCGGCCGCGTCGTGTCGATGGGCTATCGGCTGCTGGCGATGGGCTCCGAGCACGCGCTGATCGGGCTGGGGGCAAAGACCCTGCTGAAGAGCGTGAGGGACTCGATCGGATCCTGAAGGGTCGAATCGAAGGGATGCAGCGCGCTTGAAATCTTTGTTTTATGCATGTCGTTGTCCCAAAACCGCTTCGCACCCTCGGGTCAGGCCCGAGGGCATGCTTTTGGGCGACATGCACTAAAGGTCGGTCAGGAATTTCGCAAAAGTCATCGAGCCTTCCGGCCACGGGCCGAAGCCGGCATCGGCGTTGAGATGTCCGGCCTCGCCGGCGTCGATGAACAGCGAGCCCCAGGCGCCGGCAATGTCCTCGGCCACCTCGAAGGTGCAGAACGGGTCGTTGCGGCTGGCGATCACCACCGAGGGAAATGCCAGCGGCTCGCGCGGATAAGGGCCGAAGGTCATCAGGTGCCTGGGTTTTATCTCTGGGTTGGCGACGTCGGGCGGCGCCACGAAGAAGGCTCCGGCGACCGGACGCTGGAACTGTGGCATTGCCTGGATCACGGCGGCGACGCCGAGCGAATGAGCGACGACAACGACCGGTCGCTCGGCCTCGTTGACCGCCTTCGCCACGCTCGCCGTCCAGTCTTCGCGCACTGGCTTCGACCATTCCGCCTGCTCGACGCGCCGCGCCGTCGACAATTTCGATTGCCAGCGGCTCTGCCAATGGTCGGGGCCGGAATTGGTGTAGCCCGGCACGATAAGAATGTCTGCATCCCTGACTTTCATGGCGCGCATGTAGCGAGGGACACGGTTTCGTGCAACCGTGATGATGATCGGTGCGATACTCACAAATAGTGAACACCATGTTCGCTTCTTGCCGTCTTGTGTGAACGATCGCGATCGACGATCTGTCATCGGGAAAAGAAACAGCCGTGTAATGAGAACCAGGATTTGGAACTGACACGACGTACGATGGTAGGTGGCGCCGGGCTCCTGGCTTTGGGGATCTCGTCGAAGGCCGCCCAAACGGGAGACTTTGATGAGTGAATTGCCTTTTGCCGCCACGACCCCGGTCAGCGTTGCCCGCGTCGGGCTGCGCGCGCGGAACGCTGAAAGCCTGGCCGCTTACTATCGCGATGTCGTCGGGCTGCGGGAACTGAGCCGCACCGGCGGCACGATCACGCTGGGCGCCGCCAATCGTCCCTTGCTCGACATCGAAGCGGATGCAGCGGCGAAGCCCGACGATCCGCGCAGCGCCGGCCTGTTTCACACTGCCTTCCTGCTGCCCAGCCGGGCCGACCTCGGGCGCTGGATCAACCACGCCATCGCCAACAATATCGGCATCGACGGCGCTTCCGACCATCTGGTCAGCGAGGCGCTCTACCTGACCGATCCCGAAGGCAACGGCATCGAGATCTATTCCGACCGCCGCCATGAGGACTGGAAGTGGAATGGTGACAAGATAGCGATGGCGACCGAACGGCTCAACATTTCGTCGGTCGTCGCCGACGTGCCCGCCGGCAATGCGGCCTGGCAGGGCATGCCGGACAACAGCATCGTCGGCCATGTCCATCTGCGCGTCGGACGGCCGGAAGACGCCGAGGCCTGGTGGCACCAGGAATTCGGCTTCGATACCATGGCGAAATATGGTGGCGCGGCGGTGTTCCTGTCATCAGGCGGCTACCATCACCACATCGGCGCCAATTCGTGGCAGAGCGCCGGCGCCGGCCGTCGCGATCCTTCCCAGTCCGGCCTCGCCTGGGTTGAAATGTGTTCGAACAATGTGACTGATGAAACGACCCGCGAGGACCCATGGGGAACGGTGATCAGGGCCGTTCCCGGCAAGGCTTGATTATTCGAACCTGACGGTGCGACGAGGTCGATGCCGTCTTACCTCCCCTTGTTGTGGGAGAAGGTGGCCGCCCACGGGTCTTGCCTCCGGCAAGCCCGAGGACAGGCTCCGCGGTCGGATGGGGGGTGCTCCAGCTTGGAACCGCCGGCCAGAACCGGTCAAGTCCGCGTGGCCTCACGCTTCTCCGAACACCCGCTTGAAGATCGTGTCGACATGCTTGGTGTGATAGCCAAGGTCGAATTTTTCACGAATCTCGGCTTCGGGCAAGGCTGCGGTGACCCCCTTGTCGGCCAAAAGTTCCTCAAGGAAATCAGCGCCTTGCTCCCATACTTTCATGGCGTTTCGCTGCACCAGCCGGTAGGCGTCCTCACGGCTGACGCCGGCCTGCGTCAGCGCCAGCAGCACACGCTGCGAATGCACGAGGCCGCGGAACTTGTTCATGTTCTTCAGCATGTTGTCGGGATAGACGAGCAATCTGTCGATGACACTGGTCAGCCGCGACAGCGCGAAATCGAGCGTAACAGCCGCATCCGGGCCGATCATGCGCTCGACCGACGAATGCGAAATGTCGCGCTCGTGCCAGAGCGCCACGTTCTCCATCGCCGGCAGCGCGAACGAACGCACCATGCGCGCAAGCCCGGTGAGGTTTTCGGTCAGCACCGGGTTACGCTTGTGCGGCATCGCTGACGAGCCCTTTTGCCCGGGCGAAAAATACTCTTCGGCCTCCAGCACCTCGGTGCGCTGCAGATGGCGGATTTCTGTCGCCAGCCGTTCGATCGACGAGGCGATGACAGCGAGCGTCGCAAAGAACATCGCATGGCGGTCGCGCGGGATCACCTGCGTCGACACCGGCTCCGGCTTCAATCCGAGTTGCTTCGCCACATGCTCTTCGACATAGGGATCGATATTGGCGAAGGTGCCGACTGCACCTGATATGGCGCATGTCGCAATATCCTCGCGCGCGTGCACCAGCCGCTCGCGGCAGCGCGAGAATTCGGCATAGGCCTGCGCCAGCTTGACGCCGAAGGTGGTCGGCTCGGCATGGATGCCGTGGCTGCGACCGATGGTGACGGTGTCCTTGTGTTCGAAGGCGCGGCGCTTGAGCGCCGCAAGCAGGCCGTCGATGTCGGCCAGAAGGATGTCGCTGGCGCGGGTGAGCTGCACGGCAAAGCAGGTGTCGAGAACGTCCGAGGAGGTCATGCCCTGATGAATGAAGCGGGCGTCCGGCCCGACGAATTCGCTGAGGTGGGTGAGGAAGGCGATGACGTCGTGCTTGGTGACGCGCTCGATCTCGTCGATCGCCTCGACGTCGAACTTGGCGGCCCCGCCTTTTTCCCAAATGGTTTTGGCGGCCTCCTTCGGGATCACGCCGAGCTCGGCCAGCGCGTCGCAAGCGTAGGCCTCGATCTCGAACCAGATGCGGAACCGGGTTTCGGGCGACCAGATGGCGACCATTTCCGGCCGGGAGTAGCGAGGGATCATCGGTCAGTCCTGACTTGCGAGGGCGTTCGCCCGCGTCGTAACAGAGGCGGACAAAATGCTCAACGCTGCTGCCGCGCAAACCAGATGCTGGCGAGAGCAAGCGCGATGAAACCGAGCGGAAAATAAAGCCGGATGCCCAGCACGATGAATTGATAGAACGCCGTTGCCATGGTGTGCACGAACTGGATGGACCAGCCAATGGTCAGTGCAGGTTCATGCCACTGGGCATAGTAGGAACGGTATTGCAGCGCAAAGAGCCCACCGGTGAAGCCGATCGTGGTGGCAAGAAGGCAGACAAACGCGGCCGCCAAGGCTACTTGCCAATGCCGCCCGAGCGAGACGAGCCGCGCCAGGAACAGGCCAACCGGAAAGGCGAGCGCACCGCCCGCCGCATAGAGCAACGAGACGAAGCGGATATTTGCCGGGGTCACCCAGTCGTCCAGCAGCAGATTGACAAGTGCGCTGGCGGCCATCGCTGCGGCCCACAGCAGGGCGCCGCAAACTGCGGCGGACGGCGACGGCAAGGCCTTGCGGATGCGATTCAGGACGCCGTTGCGCATGGCGGGGAGCGACGTCACAGCCGGCCGGTCACCGCGATCCAGCGATAGTCGGGCCCTTCGAAGCCGTACCGGCGCACCGCGATCAGCACGGCATAGGCGCTGAGGCCCTGCATGGAAAATGTCTGCACCGCGCCGATCCGATAGCCGTTCGGGCAGCCTCTGCTTTTGGGTATCGACTTGTCCTCGTGCAGGAGTTCAGTCTTGCCGCCGTCTTTCGCCTCGATGCGCATCAGGCGAAAGCCGTTGATCTCGCCAAGGTTTTGGCAGGTTTCGGTATCGTTCATGCCGATCTCGTCGAGCCGGAACTCGAGCGGATCATCGACCGGCGAAAAGATCGGCCGCGGGTTGACCACCATGCGGAACGGATCGGCCGAAAGCTCGGTCACCGGATTGGAGCCGGCGGTGATGCCGCGATTCGCGGTCAATTCCGCCTGTTTGATGACAGCTTCGCCTTTCTGCCGGGCTGCAAGGCGCGCCGCGTCGAGCGTTGCGTTCTCGTCGTCAAGCCGCACCCTGATCGGTGTGCCCTTGAGAAAGCTGTCGTCGGCGGTGTTGATGTAATAGCGATTGGCATAGGGAAACCCCGACCCGTCCTGGACGCCATATTCCTCGAAGGCGAAGGCGCCGCCATCCCCGGTGAAGCCGAGGATCTCAAGCTCGGCAACATCGCCGGCATGCGCGGCGAGCGAGGTTGCAAACTGGGCGAGGAGGGACACAACAAGCAGGACGAGAATTCGCATCGGATTTCCGTTTGAGCAGCCAGCGTTGTTTCGATCACTATCACTCATCGTCAAAACGTCGTGCCCTCTGAGACGCAACCCGATGCATCCAATCGTGCCGTCATTTGTTTAAGTTGGCAGCTTGAAATGGAGAACCCACAATGACCGATGCAGCCAGCATTCGCGAACATATGGAAGTGATCGGCGCCGACGGCGTCCATGTCGGCACTGTCGACAAAGTCGAGGGACAACGAATCAAGCTGACCAAGCGCGACAGCGGCGAGGGCGCCCACAGGGGGCATCACCACTTCATTCCGCTCAGCCTCGTAGCCGAAGTCGAGGGCCAGAAAGTCCGGCTGTCGGCAAATTCGGATGTCGCGGTCACGTTCGAGGAGGAAAAATCCGACCCCACCTGATGACGGGTCACGGCAGCCCGCATTCAGCGCGACGACCAGACCGGAAACAGGTCGCCATCGGCGGGCGTCGCGGCAAAGACGCCGCGGCTGATGGCGCGCGCCATGGTGGCGCCGGCCGCGGCGTAAAGCTCGATGGCGTCGTTGGGGGCGAGCTCGATGCCGCTCTTGCCGGTCGCCAGCGCGAAAACCAGATCGCCGTCGGCCGGCGTATGTGTCGGCCAAATGGCGCGCACGAAGCCGTCATGCGCTGATATCGCCAGGCGTTTTGCGGCGGCCTTGGTGAGAAGGGCGTCCGTGGCGATGACGGCGATGGTCGTGTTGCCTCCGACATGCTTGTCGCGAAACTTCAGCAGGATCCTTTTCGCGTCCGCCGGCATCGGCGCGGGATAACCGAGCCCGCCGAACTCGTCGCCGATCTCGAAGGGCGCTGCCCAGAAGTGCCTGCTTCGGGCGATCGTCACCGAGCCGGTCGGATTGACGGCGGCGAGTGCGCCGATGGTGACGCCGCTGTCGAGCATCGTCGAGGCCGATCCGAGGCCGCCCTTGAGGCCGGAACTCAGGGCACCGGTTCCCGCGCCGACCGTGCCGAGCGGAAAATCGATGCCGACTGCCTGTGCCGCCTCATAGCCGAGATCGCGGTAGGGCGGATAGCGGCCCCAGTCCTTGTCGCCGCCGTTGCGCAGGTCGAACAGGATCGCCGCCGGCACGATCGGCACGCGAAAGCCGCCGACCTCCACGCCGATGCCGTTTTCGCGCAGTGCCGCGTGTACGCCGGAGGCGGCATCGAGGCCGTAAGCCGAGCCACCCGAAAGCACCACGGCATGGATCGCCTCGATCGAATTGTGCGGATCGAGCAGGTCGGTCTCGCGGGTGCCTGGCGCACCGCCCAGGATCTGGACACCGGCCACCGCCGGTTCGTCGCAGACGATGGTGGTCACCCCGGACTTCAGCCTCACATCGGAAGCGTTGCCGACGCGCAGGCCGGCGACATCGGTGATGAGATTGCGCGGCCCTGTCCGAAACATCATTTGGCCTCCGCCGGCACGAAATGTGCGCCGTTGAAACGGAAGACCCGATAGAGGTTCTCGGTCAAGTCGCCCTTGCCGTCAAAGCGGATGGGCCCGATCGCGGAGCTGAAGTCATGCGCGGTAAGCGCCTCGGCCAATGGCTTGCCGGAGGTTTCCGCCAGCGCCGTCGCCGCTTCGGCGATCTCGACCGCCGCAAAGGCCGGCAGCGTGTAGCCGTCCGGCACGATCTTTTGTGCGGCAAAGCTTTCGAGCACCCTGGAGTCGGCCACATCGGCCCATTCGGGCGGCGCAATCATCAGCGTGCCCGTGGCATAAGGCACGTCGCCGGGCGGAGTGCGCAGCGCTTCGCCGCCGGCAAAAATGATGCCGGCATCGAGTTGGCCGGCGTCGCGGCCTATGATGGCGATGTCTTCGCCGTCGCCGCCGGCGAAGACATGCGTTGCACCGGCCTTCCTCAGCCGCCCGATCAGCCCGATCTGGTTGTCGAGCTGCGGCCTGAATGTGTCGACGAACACCGGTTTCAGCGCCGCCTGCTCGGCTGCCGCCCGAAGCGTCTCGGCGATTTCGCGGCCGTAAATCGTGCCGTCGTCGATGATGGCGAACAGCTCGTTCTGCCATTGGCGGGTGAGATTGAAGGCGACGGCGTTGCGCTCGTCATCGCCGCGCGGCCCGAGCCGAAAGATCGGCCAGCCGGTCTTGGCGCGCCGGTCGGTCAGGCTTTCGGTGCGCACGCCAACGGTGATGACCGGTATGTCGGCGTCCTTCAGGATCGGCAGTGCCGCCTCGATCGCCTCGGTGCAGAGGAAGCCGACGACCACGCCGACTTTCGACGCAACGAATTTCCTCGCCGCGGCAGCCCCGCCATCGGCCGTGCAGGCGTCGTCGACAACCTTGAGTTGAGCACCGTTCGCCGCTGCCGCCAGGCCGGCGCCCGCCTCGATCTGCTTGCCGAGGGTCGCCGACGGCCCGGACAGTGGTGCTGCGACGCCGACCAGCAGCATCTCAGCGTTCGCATCACCGGCGAGAGACAGCCAAGCCAGCACCGCTATTGTCGTTGTCGTGCCTATTGTCCGGGGTCGCATGCGAGCGAAGAATTCCTCCGCGCCGGTCGCGTGTTTGCCGGCGCCACTTCCTGCCAAGACCTAAAGGCTGGTCAGCTTTCACGCAACACGCGAAATTCAGGATGCATGTCAACCACTTCGCTTGTGGCATGCAATATGCCGCCATATATAACGGTTGGGTTCATCTCGCTTCAAACCAATGGAAATCGCCGGTGCTGAAGAAGAACGACATAGGGCCGCAGGCCTATCGCGACGCGATGGCCCATTTTGCCGGCCACGTCCATGTGGTCACCACCGATGGTTCCGCCGGCAGGCGGGGTGCGACTGTCATTGCAGCCTGTTCGGTGTCGGACACGCCGCCGACCATCCTGGTCTGCCTCAATCGCGAAAATCCCAAGAACGAGCCGTTCGTGAAGAATGGCAGGTTCGCCTTGAACGCGCTGGCTTCGGACCAGGAGGCGCTGTCGGTCGGCTTTTCCGGCCTCACCGGCCTGCCCGTCGAGGAACGCTTCGCGCTCGGCGAGTGGGATATGATCTCGACCGGCGCGCCGACACTGAAGGGCGCGCTTGCCGTGTTCGACTGCGAACTGATCGATACCAAGGATCTGGCCACCCACCGTGTGCTTTTTGGCAAGGTGACAGGCCTGCGTATCGGCGATAATTTGCGGCCGCTGATCTATCACGACCGCGGCTATCACGCTCTGTAGAGGCTCTGGATGGGCCGCACGCACGGAGAGAGAATGACCGGGTTGAAACCACGCCCTACGCCGCGGACGATCGATGAGACGCTCGATCTCCTGACCGGCGCGGACTATGTGGCGGACCGGTCGCTGGCGACCGTGCTGTTCTTGTCGCTGCGCATGAAACGGCCGCTGTTCCTCGAGGGCGAGGCCGGCGTCGGCAAGACCGAGATCGCCAAGGTGCTGGCGCAAGCGCTCGGGCGCCGGCTGATCCGCCTGCAATGCTATGAAGGCCTTGATGTCTCTTCGGCCGTCTACGAGTGGAATTACGCCGCGCAGATGATCGAGATCCGCATGGAGGAGGCGGCCGGCAAGGTTGACCGCTCCGACATGGAGCGCAACGTCTTTTCCGAAAAATACCTGATCCGCCGCCCGGTGCTCGACGCGCTGACCGGCAAGGCGGGCGCCGCCCCGGTCTTCCTGATCGACGAGCTCGACCGCACCGATGAGGCCTTCGAGGCGTTCCTGCTCGAAATCCTCTCCGACTTCCAGGTCACGGTGCCCGAGCTCGGCACGATCAAGGCGGAGGAGCCGCCGATCGTCATCATCACCACCAACCGCACCAGAGAGATCCACGACGCGCTGAAGCGGCGCTGCCTCTATCACTGGGTCGACTATCCGAATGCCGAGCGCGAGCTGGAAATCGTGCGCCGGAAAGTGCCGCAGGCCAACAGCCGGCTGTCGGCCGAGGTGGTTTCGTTCATCCAGAAGCTGCGCCAGATCGAACTGTTCAAGGTGCCGGGTGTGGCCGAGACCATCGACTGGGCCGGCGCGCTGACCGAACTCGACAAGGTGGCGCTCGATCCGGAAACCGTTTCCGACACGATCGGCGTGCTGCTGAAATACCAGGACGACATTGCCCGTATCGAGCAGGGCGAAAGCCGGCGCATCCTCAACGAGGTCAAGGCCGAGCTTTCGGCGGCGGAGTAGGGCGATGGCAACGCCGCATCCCGAACCGAAAGAGGCCACGCCGGACGGGCGGATCGCCGATAACATCGTCTATTTCGCCCGCACCTTGCGCAAGGCCGGCATGCGGGTCGGCCCGGCCTCGGTCAAGGAGGCCATCGAGGCGGTGCTGGCCGCCGGCATCGGTTCCCGCGACGATTTCTACTGGACGCTGCATGCCGTGCTGGTATCGCGGCACGAGGACCACCCCACCTTTGACGAAACCTTCCGGCTGTTCTGGAAATCGCACGAGCTGATCGAAAAGATGCTAGCGATGTTTTCGCCGGTTGCGCCGAACAATCGCGAGAAGCAAAAGCCGCGAGCTGCGGAAAACCGCGTCAGCCAGGCGATGTTCGAGGGCCACCAGAAGAACCAGCCGGTGCAGGAAATCCCCGAGATCGAGGTCGACGCCCGCTTCACATTTTCCGGCAACGAGGTGCTGAGGGGCAAGGATTTTGCCCAGATGAACGCCGCCGAGATGATCGACGCCAAGAAGGCGATCGCCGCGTTGCGGCTGCCCTTCGACATGGTCAGGACACGCCGCTTCAAGTCCAATGCGCATGGTCGCCGTATCGATCCGCGCGCCATGATGCGTTCCTCTGCGCGCACCGGCGGCGAATTGATCCTGCCGAAATTCCGTTCAGCCCGCGAGGTTCACCCGCCGCTGGTCGTGCTTGCCGATATTTCCGGTTCGATGAGCCAGTACACGCGCATCTTCCTGCATTTCCTGCATGCGCTGACCGAAAAGCGCCGGCGCGTGCACGCCTTCGTTTTCGGCACCAGGCTGACAAATCTGACGCGGCAGATGCGCCATCGCGATCCGGACGCAGCACTCGCCGACTGTTCGGCGGCGGTGATGGACTGGTCGGGCGGCACCCGCATCGGCGATACGATGGGCGAATTCAACCGGCTGTGGTCGCGGCGTGTGCTGGGGCAGGGTGCGGTGGTTCTCCTGATCACCGACGGGCTGGAGCGCGACGACGTTGCCGGCCTGTCGGAGGAAATGGAGCGCCTGCGCAAATCCTGCCGGCGGCTGATCTGGCTGAACCCGCTGCTGCGCTTCGACGGCTTCGAGGCGCGCGCCCGCGGCGTCAAGGCGATGCTGCCGCATGTCGATGAATTTCGCTCGGTGCACAATCTCGATGCGCTCGCCGACCTGTGCGCGTCGCTGGACAAGACTTCGGCGCGCTCCGTCGATCCACGCCGGTGGATTGAGGGTGGCGCGAGAAGCGCCGCATAGCCATATGTTTTCTCCGGGAGAAACGGTGATGGAAAACAGCATTTATCTCGATGAGGCGCGCGATCCGCTGATCATAGCTGAGGGTTGGATGAATGACGGCACGGACGTCGCCATTGCCACCGTGGTCGAGACCTGGGGCTCGGCGCCGCGCCCGGTCGGAAGCCACCTTGTCATCGACGCGGACGGCAATTTCCACGGTTCCGTCTCTGGCGGCTGCGTCGAAGGCGCAGTGGTCACCGAGGCGATCGACGTCATCGACTCAGGCAAGGCGAAGATGTTGGAGTTCGGCGTCGCCGACGAAACCGCCTGGCAGGTCGGCCTATCCTGCGGTGGTCGCATCAAGGTCTATGTCGAGCGATTGGGTTAGGCTAGCACTATGGATCCCTACGCGCTGAAAACGCTGAACGCCGAACGCCGCGCCCGCCGCGCGGTGATCCTGGTCACCGATCTCGGCGATGGCCGCGATCGCATCGTGAGGGAGGGCGATCAGGTCGCCGGCGAATTGGGCGCTGCGATCGCCAAGGCGTTTCGATCAGGCAGTTCCGGGTCGGTCGAGGCGGAAGGGCAAACCTTCTTCCTCAACGCCTATCTGCCGCAGCCGCGCCTGGTGGTGATCGGCGCAGTCCATATCAGCCAGGCACTGGCGCCGATGGCCAGGATCGCCGGCTACCCCGTGGAGATTGTCGATCCGCGCACGGCCTTTGCCACCGCAGACCGCTTTCCCGATGTCGCGCTGCATGCCGAATGGCCGGAGGATATCCTGAAGCGCCAGCCGCTCGACAGCTTTACGGCGCTGGCCGCCGTCACCCATGATCCGAAGATCGACGATTTCGCGCTGAAGGCGGCGCTCGACGCCAACTGCTTCTATGTCGGTGCGCTTGGCAGCCGCAAGACCCATGCGAAGCGGGTTGAGCGCCTGCTGGCATTGGGCGCGACCGCCGACCAGATCGCCCGCATCCACGCGCCGATCGGTCTCGACATCGGTGCGGCGAGCCCGGCCGAAATAGCTGTGGCGGTGTTGGCGCAAGCGATCCAGGCGTTTCGTTCGCGCGGCCTCGAATCCAAGGACGCGGTGGCGTGAAGTTTGGGCCAATCCCCGTAGATACGGCCGAAGGCGCAGTGCTGGCGCATGCCACCACGGCCGGAGAACGGCGCTTGCGCAAGGCACACAGGCTGAGCGCCGAGGATGTGTCTTTGCTCAAGGCAGCAGGGATTTCGGAGATTGTCGCGGCTGTTCTTGCTCCCGATGATTTGAGCGAGGACGCTGCCGCCGAAAAGATCGCCGAAAGCATGATCCATCGCAATGTCGAGGCGAGGCCCGCCGCGACCGGCCGGGTTAATCTGCACGCCCGGGCGGCCGGTATCTTCACGGTCGATGCCGCGATGATCAACGCCATCAACGCCGTCGATCCGACCATCACCATCGCCACGCTGGCGCAGCACGCACCGGTCGAAAATGGCCAGATGGTCGCAACCGTGAAGATCATTCCCTTCGCCGTTGCTTCCGCCCTGGTCGATGCGGTGGCAAGGATCTGCGCCAGCCGCGAGATCTTTGCGGTCAATGCCTATCAGCCGGTGCGTGTCGGCGTCATCCAGACGGTTCTGCCCGGCATCAAGCCGAGTGTGCTCGACAAGACGTTGCGGGTCACCGAAGCCCGTCTGGCGCGCTCGGGTGGCCGGCTGACGACCGAGCGCCGAACGCCGCACGACGCTGGCGCCGTTGCGGAGGCTGCGGGCTCGCTAGCGCGTGACAACGATATTGTGGTGATCTTCGGCGCATCGGCGATGAGCGATTTTGGCGACGTCATCCCGGCAGCGATCGAGAAGGCCGGCGGCACCGTCACTCGCGCCGGCATGCCGGTCGATCCCGGAAATCTCCTGGTGCTCGGCGCGCTTGCCGGCAAGCGCGTCATCGGCGCGCCGGGCTGCGCCCGCAGCCCCAAGGAGAACGGCTTCGACTGGGTTCTCGACAGGTTGATCGCCGGTCTCGACGTGACGGCCAAGGATATTGCCGGCATGGGTGTCGGCGGTCTGTTGATGGAAATCCCGACCCGGCCACAGCCGCGCGAGCCGCTGCCGGCGCCAAAGTCTGAGAGTGCCGAGTTGAAGGTCGATATCGTGCTGCTGGCCGCCGGCCGCTCCAGCCGCATGGGCGGCCCGAACAAGCTGCTGGCACTGTTCGACGGCCAGCCGCTGGTGCGCCGTAGCGCCGAGCGCGCGCTCGGCTCCAAAGCTTCGGGCACCGTCGTCGTCACCGGCCATCAGCGCGAGCGTGTACGCGCCGCGTTGTCGGGACTGGATGTGACTTTCGCCGATAATCCGGATTTCGCCGAGGGCCTGTCTTCATCGCTGAAGGCCGGCATCGCGCGGGTCAGCTGCGATGCTGCCGGGGCCATGATCGTGCTTGGCGACATGCCTGGCATCGCGTCAGCCGACCTCGACAGGCTGATCGATGCATTCCGCAAATTCGAGGGCCGATCGGTCGTGCGCGCCTCGCATGAGGGAAAGCGAGGCAACCCTGTGTTGCTGCCGCGTTCGCTGTTTGCGGCGATCGCTCATCTGGAAGGCGATACCGGCGCGCGCCATCTGGTCGAGGCCGAGGGGCTCGATGTCATCGATGTCGAGATCGGCAGGGCAGCGTCCATCGATGTCGACACCCCCGAGGCGCTGGAAGGCGCCGGCGGCGTGCTGCAGGATTGACAAACCGAGGCCGAAAAACGCATGCCTATTCGTACCGTCCTACCCCCCTCTGGCCTGCCGGCCATCTCCCCCTCAAGGGGGGAGATTAGCAGTTTCGCCGACGGTGCACATTCAACACCCTTGGAGAATGGCGAAAGCCGAAGTGGCTTACAATCTCCCCCCTTGAGGGGGAGATGGCCGGCAGGCCAGAGGGGGGTATTCGTAAATCTCTACGCCCTTTTGACTGCAACGTTTGTTTTTTGTGCCGCCGCCCATGCCGACGCTTTCGAACTAAAGTCCTTCAAGGACGATCTGTTCGCCTATCCGGCCATCCTCTCGTCCGAGGGCGCCTATATAGTCGTCGACTATCGCGAGCTGCGCGATATCAACGCCCGCGACCAAGTGCCGGAGCTTCGCGCGCAGGCGCAGTATGTCGACACCGGTGTGCGCAAGGTGCAGCAGGATCTGCTGCTGAAGACCGACGCCGGCAATATCCGCCACGTCGCCGTCGGTCGCACGCAAGGCGCCGGCATCATCGTGCTCTATCTCCACGGGCAGGGCGGCAGCCGCAAGCAGGGCGTCGACGATTTCACCTTCGGTGGCAATTTCAACCGCATCAAGAACCTGCTGGCCGGCAATGGCGGCCTCTATCTGTCACCGGACTTTTCCGATTTCGGCGACACAGGTGCGGCCCAGATCGCCGCGCTGATCGGCCACTATGCCGAACGGTCGCCGGGCGCGAAGATCTTCGTCGCCTGCGGCTCGATGGGCGGCGCATTGTGCTGGAAGCTGGCCGCCCGCAAGGATACTGCCGGCCGCATCGGCGGGCTACTGCTGCTCGGTTCGCTGTGGGATGAAAGTTTCCTCTCGAGCCCGGCCTTCAAGCGCCGTGTTCCGGTCTTCTTTGGCCAGGGCAGCAAGGATCCGGTGTTTCCAGTCGGGAAACAGGAAGCCTTCTTCCGTTCGATCCTGGCCAAATCGAGGACCTATCCGGCCCGCTTTGTCCGCTTCGAGACCGGCACGCACGGCACGCCGATCCGCATGACCGACTGGCGCGGCGCGCTCAACTGGATGCTGTCGGAGGCCCCTTAAGGCGGTGTGTTGTAGTCCACGACCGTCTGCGGGTTGATCTTACCGTCGTACGAGGCGTCGACATCGTACTGCACCAGCGAGAAATTGCCGTTGCGAAACAGATACGTGCCGGCCGACGCGGCATCGCCGAGGCCGCGCCACTTGTTGAGCGACGAGATCGTCTTGGTGGCGTTGTCATACTCGGAATTGACCAGCTGGTCGTCGGTCTGGAAGCCGGTGACGTTGATCGCCTCGACCTTGCCTTCGCTATCGTTGTTCTCATAGTGGATATCGAGTTCCGGCGAGGCGAACTGCAGCTGCCGGACGCCTGACACATCGTCGTGGACATAGTAGACGGCACTCTCATTGTAGGCAGCCATCGAGCAGAAGAAGCGAAACAGCCGCGTCTCGCGTTCGGGCTGATCGGCCTCGGCGCCGGCATCCTTGTAGCGCAGGGAGTAGGCGTCCGGCTCTGCCAAGGGCTCGCCGCCAGGCATTTCCTTGTCGCACTGGTCGCCATAAGTGGCCGCAAACGCCTTCTTGGCCTGCTCCAGCGCCGCATCCTTCTTCGGCGGCGGCGGTGCGTCGCCGCAGCTTGCCGGCACGGCGTCCTCGAATTCGGCCTTGGACGGTTTCAGCGCGCCCTTGTCGATGAAGATCGGGCGGAATGGCGGTTCCTGGATCGAGGCGTTGACCTGGCGCAGGGTGTAGCAGCCGGCAAAGACATTTTCGCTGCCGTCCTTGGCTGTCGCCCGGATGGCGACCGGAACATTGTAATAGATGCTGCCGGCCGCACCGTCTTCGGACACGCCACCGGTTTTGACCTCGACCCTTTCGGTGCCGTCATAGCCCTTGACGAAGGCGTCGAGATCCTGGACCGGCTTGGTTTCGCCGAAATAGTCCCAGGCGCGCGCGAATTCTTGCCGGTTGATGGCGCTGTAGAACGAGCGGATGACCGCTTCGGCGTCCGACCTGTCGTCGACATAAGGCGCTTCGGCGGCGAGCACCGGTTGGCCTGTCACGGCAAGGGAGAAAAAAGCGGTCGCTGCAAAAAGGGCGCATCTCATCGGGAATCTCCACCGGATGGGAAATCCTATCATAGCGATTGCGGCGACGTGGTGACGCTTGAAGAATCGCCTGCGCAGGCGTAGGTGCCGCCGTCGGCGTTCCCGCCGGAATAGGAGATTCACGTGACCATATCGATGTACGAAGCGTCCGTGCCGGTGTTTTCGGCCAGGTTGAAGGCGCTATCCAACGTGCTGAACATCGCCGAGCAGAATGCGCTCGATCGCAAAATCGATCCGCAGGTATTTTTGGCGTCGAGCCTGGCGCCGGACATGTATGCGTTGACCAGGCAGGTGCAGATCGCCACCGACCACGCCAAGGGCGCGCCGTCGCGGCTTGCCGGTCGCGAGGTGCCGAACTACGAAGACAACGAGGCGAGCTTTGCCGATCTCCAGGCGCGCATCGCCAAGACCGTCGACCTTCTGGCGACATTCGCGGCTGCCGATATGGACGGCTCCGATGACAGAATGATCGAGCTGAAGCTTGGCCAGCGCGAATTCTCGATGGCCGGCATGCAGTATCTGCTGCATCTCGCCATGCCCAATTTCTATTTCCACGTGACCACGGCGTACGACATCCTGCGCCACAATGGTGTGCCGCTGAGCAAGGCGATTTTCATGGGTTCACGTTGAAGAATTGGCGAGGAGATATCCCGGTCGAGCCGGGATATCCGTGACTAACGTGAGGACATTTCGCGGGCGACGCGCGGAAAATCGGCTGGTTTGATGCCGATGTCGGCCCGGTCGGCATTGCTCATCGAATGAAGCAGCGCCAGAGCGGCGCGGTAGCGCAGATGTTCCTGCGGGCGCGGACGGGCGAACATTTCAGTGAGGAAACCCATGATTGAAGCCCCTGGTTGGTCCTCCCCGAATCCCAATATAGGCAAATCGTGACAATTGTGCAGTGCAGCATTTGCATGGCAGCCATGCCTCACTGATCTTTGACTGCGCCGAGCGCCCCGCTTCGGCCCGTCGGAAAAGTCGCTGGCAACTGGCCGGAGGGTTGGAGACAGCCGGTGCATTCCTGTATGCTGCGGCTTCCTTCCTGCGCAGCCGCGCAAAAGAGTTCCCGCCGGAGAAATTACCATGCAAAAACGCCGCCTTGGTCGGACCGATCTTCTTGTTTCCCAGATTTGCCTGGGATCGATGACCTGGGGCCAGCAGAACACCCAAGCGGATGGCCACGCCCAGATGGATTTGGCATTTTCGCGCGGCGTCAACTTCATCGACACCGCCGAGCTCTACCCGATCCCGCCCAAGGCGGAGACGCAAGGCTGGACCGAGAAGATAATCGGCAGCTGGATGAAAGCAAAGGGCAACCGCGATCAAGTGATCATCGCCTCGAAGGTGGTTGGCCGCACCGCCAACACATGGTTTCGCGGCAACCGCCCGTCGAAGCTGGTGCGCGCCGACATCTTCGATGCCGTCGAAAAATCGCTGACCAGGCTCAACACCGATTATCTCGACCTTTACCAGATCCATTGGCCGGAACGGGACGTGCCATGGGGCGCCAATCCGAACCGCGTCGGCGCCGTGCCGCTGCGGGCAGACTCCGCCGGTGCACCGGGCGGCGAGACGCCGATTCCCGAGACGCTCGCCGTCTTCGACGAATTGGTGAAGGCCGGAAAAATCCGCCATTTCGGCCTGTCGAACGAGAGTTCGTGGGGCGTCATGCGGTTCGTCGGCGAAGCCGACAAAGGCGTCGGCCCGCGCCTGGCGTCGCTGCAAAACGCCTATAATTTCGTCAACCGCGGCTTCGAGGTGAACCTTGCGGAGGTCTGCGAGCGCGAACAGGTTTCCCTGCTCGCCTATTCGCCGCTGGCGCAAGGCTACCTGACCGGCAAATACGATCATGGCGCGCGGCCGCAAGGCTCGCGTTCTCAGCTTTTCAACCGTGGCCAGCGCTACGAGACGCCCAATGCCGCGGAGGCGCAGCTCCAGTATAACGAACTGGCGCGCTCTTTCGGCATGGAGCCGGCATTGTTTGCCAACGCTTATGTCACGAGCCGGCCCTTCGTCACTTCGAGCATCATCGGCGCGACGACCCTTCCGCAGCTCGAAATGGCGCTGTCTTCCGCTGATGTCGTCTGGACCGAGGATATGCAGAAGGCGGTCGATGCAATCCACCAGCGTGTCGGCAACCCGTGTCCGTGAGCTGCTTTCCGGCTCTGTAGGTGTGATTGCCAAACGATTTCAGTAGGGAAGGGGGAAAAAGTGAATTTTCCGATTGAGGTCGTGCGCGAGAAATTTCCGGCACTGTCGCTGACCGACAAGGGCCGTCGCCGCTTCTATCTCGACAACCCTGCCGGCACGCAGGTGCCGCAGGCGGTCGCAGACGCGGTGTCACGTTGCCTGCTGACAACAAACGCCAATCTCGGCGGCTTCTTCGAAACCACGATCGCGGCGCAACAGATCGTCGATGACGCCCATGCGGCGATGGCCGATTTCCTCGGTGCTGCAAGCCCGCAGGAAATCATCATCGGCGCCAATATGACGACGCTGACTTACCACATGTCGCGCACCCTCGGCCGCACGATGAAACCCGGTGACGAGATCATCCTCACCCGTATGGACCACGAGGGCAACGTTTCGCCGTGGCTGCAGCTCGCCGAAGATCTTGGCCTTGTCGTGCGCTGGCTGGCTTTCGATGAGCAGAGCTGGCAGATCGAGGAGGCGGCGCTTGCTGCGCTGCTCACCGACAGGACGCGGCTTGTCGCCTTGAACTACGCCAGCAATCTGACCGGCTCGATCAACCGGGTGAAGGCGCTGACCCGCATCGCCAGGCAGGCCGGCGCGCTGGTCTATGTCGACGCCGTGCAGTTCGCGCCGCACGGCCTGATCGACGTCAGGGATCTCGGCTGCGATTTCCTGGCCTGCTCGGCCTATAAATTCTTCGGGCCGCACATGGGCATAGTGTGGGGCCGGCTGGATGTCATCGACGCGCTGAAACCCTACAAATGCCGCTGTTCGTCCAATGCTCTGCCGGAGCGGTTCGAGCTCGGCACGCCGCAGATCGAGCTGATGGCCGGACTGACAGCCGCGGTCGATTATTTTGCGGACTTGGGCGCCGCCGCCGGTAAGGATGGTTCGCGACGTGCTAGGATAGTCAAGGCGTTTGAAATTTCAATTGCTTACGAGAACAGGCTGACGCAAAAGCTGATCGACGGCCTGTCGGCCGTTTCGGGCCTGACCATCCACGGCATCACCGATCCGGCGCGTGTCGGCGAGCGCGTGCCGACGGTCTCGTTCACTGTCGACGGCATCGTGCCGGAGACGATCGTGCGGCAGATGAATGCGGAAAACATCTTCCTGTGGTCCGGCCACAACTATGCCTGGGAGATCGTGCACCAGCTTGGCATTCCGGCCGAGCACGGTGTCGTGCGCATCGGCATCGCCCATTACAATACGGCGGCCGAGATCGATGAGACGCTGGAGAGCGTGCATCGCGTTATCGCGATGTTGCGACAGGAGCGATCCTGAGGCATCCGGCTGATATTAGCGTTTCTTGCCGCCGCTGAACCCGGTGAGGAAGGCAGTAAGATTGTCGCCGAGTTCGTCGCAGAGATAGCCGCCTTCCTGGACGATGACCGTCGGCAGGCCACAACCGGCGATGGCTTCGCCGATGCGCGAGAAGCCTGGCGTCGTTACCGTCAGTCCGCCGAACGGATCGCCCTCGAAGGCGTCGAGGCCGAGCGCCACGACAAGCGCTTCCGGCGCAAAGGCGCGGATGCGCTGGAACGCCATGTCGAGTGCTTCCAGGAACGCGGCATCGCCGGATTTGCGCGCCAGCGGCAGGTTAAGATTGTAGCCGAGACCAGGCCCTTCGCCGCGTTCGTCGGCATGACCCCAGAAGAACGGATAGAAGCGCACCGGATCGGCATGCAGCGAGACGGTGAGCACGTCCGGCCGCGCGTAGAAAATGCCTTGCGTGCCGTTGCCGTGATGCAGGTCGACGTCGAGGATCGCCACCCGCGCAACATCCTTGCGCAGCGTCTGTGCCGCGACCGCCGAATTGTTGATGAAGCAGAAGCCGCCGGCGACGTCGGCAAAAGCGTGATGGCCGGGCGGACGGCACAGCGCATAGGCAGCCGGCGCGCCCGCCATCACGCCCTCGGCGGCTTCAACCGCGCTCCAGGCGCTCCACAGCGCGCTCCGCCAGGTCTCGCCGGAGATCGGGCAAGCGGTATCGGCCATGTGGTAGCCGGCCTGGCCGACCGCCGAGGCCGGATAAGAGCCGCCCCGCGCGATCGGATGGATGTTGGGGATCACCTCGGCCGAAGCGCCTTCGATGCGCTGCCAGCGCGCGAAGATGTGCTCGAGAAAATCGAGATATTCGGGCGTATGCACAGCGGCAACCGGACCAAGCCCGTGATCTCTCGGCCGTTCGATCGTGCAGCCGGCAGCCTCGGCGCCGGCGAGCAGCCGTTCGACGCGCTCCGGCTTTTCCGGATTGGGCTTTTGGGCGCCGCTGGAGAGGAACGCCTTGGGATCGTGGCGCTTTTGCTCGTCGGCATAAAAGGCTTTCATCTTGGCTCCTCATTCCTCTGGTGCATCGGCGAAGGCAAAGAACGCGTCGCCGACGATTTTTTGCACCTGCTCGTAGCTCGACCAGGCAATGCCCAGCCTTTCATAAAGGGCCTTGGCGGTTTCATTGTCGCTATCGACGGACAGTCTGAGATAGGCGCCACCGTCATTCCGGCATTCTCGGGCGACACGCCGCAGCAGGCGTTCGCCGATCCTGCGGCCGCGAAACCGATCTTCGACATAGAGGTCCTGCACATAGACGCCGGGCCGCCCCATCCACGTCGAGAAGATCGGGAAATGCAGGCACAGGCCGGCAAACTCGCCGTCGACTTCGGCGATCAGCGTCGAGAAGGCAGGGTTTTCGCCAAAGCCATAGCTGCGGAGGTCTTCGGCCGTAGAGGTGATTTCCTGGTGTGCGCCGGTATGCGCGCCAAGCCGCAGGATCGCGGCATGGATGGTTTCGACGTCCTCGATGGTGCCGGGTCGGATGATGATTTTGGTAAATCGACAGTCACCGGAGGTTCGGCGCCCAGGCACCCCCCTCTGTCCTGCCGGACATCTCCCCCGCAAGGGGGGAGATTGGTAGCGTCAATCTACCCACACATCCTGCAACGTTCGCGATTGGCGAAAGCGGCAGCGACATCTGATCTCCCCCCTTGCGGGGGAGATGGCCGGCAGGCCAGAGGGGGGTGGGACGGAACGCAAGCATCTCAGGCCATAACCATCTCAGAACGCCACCCGATCGCCGCCCTTGAGCGCCAGCATCTCGCGCGCCTCAGTGGGCGTGGCGACGTCCAGCGACAGCCCGTCGAGCACGCTGCGGATGCGCCGCACCTGGTCGGCATTGGACTTTGCCAACTGGCGGCCGTCGTAAAGGCTGTCCTCCAGTCCGACGCGGACATTGCCGCCCATCGCCGCCGCAATCGAGATCATTGGCATCTGGTGGCGCCCGGCGGCCAGCACCGAAAACTGGTAGCTGTCGCCGAACAGTTTGTCGGCGATGCGCTTCATATGGACCAGATTGTCGGGATCGGCGCCGATACCGCCGAGAATGCCGAACACGAACTGGATGAACAGAGGTCCCGACACCAGACCTCGATCGCGAAAATGCGCCAGTGAGTAGAGGTGGCCGACATCGTAGCATTCAAATTCGAAGCGTGTGCCGCAGCCCTTTCCAAGTCTTTCGAGCACGGTCTCCATATCGGCAAAGGTGTTTTTGAAGATCGTGTCGCGGGTCGCTTCCAGCAGCTTCGGCTCCCACTCGTGCAGCCATTGCCTTGGCCTGTCGAGCATCGGGAACAGCGCGAAATTCATCGAGCCCATGTTGAGCGAGCACATTTCGGGCTCGGCCCTGAGCGGTGCGGCCAGCCGCTGGTCGAGCGTCATCAGCGAGGAGCCGCCGGTGGTGATGTTGATCACCGCTGATGTCGCCTGCTTGATGCGCGGCAGGAACTGCATGAACACATCAGGATCGGCGGTCGGCCGCCCATCCCCGGGGTCGCGGGCGTGAAGATGCAGGATCGAGGCGCCGGCTTCGGCAGCCGCGATCGCCTCTGCGGCGATCTGGTCCGGCGTCACCGGCAGGTGCGGCGACATCGACGGCGTGTGCACCGACCCGGTGACGGCACAGGTGATGATGACTTTTCGCGGCGCCATGGCTGGCTCTCAGCCTTCAATCGGCAGGTCGAGTTCGCCGGCCAGCACCTGCAGCGAGTCACCGATGATGGCGACGATCTCACCGACCTGTTCCTTGGTGACGATCATCGGCGGCGCCACCATGAAATTGTCGCCGTCGACCCCGCCGTTGACCTTTCGCCCATAGATGATCAGGCCGCGCTCATAGGCGAGGTCGAGCAGGCGCTGGGTGGCCTTCTTCGCCGGTGCGATCGGCCGCAGCATATCGGGGTCGGCGACCATCTCGGCGCCTAGCAGCAGGCCCTTGCCGCGCACGTCGGCGATAAACGGAAACCGCTTGGCCAGGCCCTTCAACTCAGCCATCAAAAGATCGCCCATGCCAGCCGCATTGGAGATCAGGTCGAGACGATCCATTTCGCCAAGCACGGCGAGCCCGGCGGCGCAGGCGAGCGGATTGCCGGCATAGGTATGGCCATGCTGGAAGCCGCCGGAGGCGAGCAGCGGCTGCACCAGCTGCATGGATGCGGCCAGCGCGCCGAGCGGCGCATAGCCCGAGCCCAGCCCCTTCGACAGCGCGACGATGTCGGGCTTGCAGTCAAAATGGTCGCCGCCGAGGAATTTGCCGGTGCGGCCGGCACCGCTCATCACTTCGTCATGGATGAGCAGGATGCCGTAGCGGTCGCAGATTTCGCGGATGCGCGGATAATAGCTGTCCGGCGCCACCAGCGCCGCGGTGGCAGCGCCGCCGACCGGCTCCATGATGAAGGCGAGCACGCTTTGCGGCCCCTCGGCGAGTATCTTCTCCTCCAGCATGTCGGCGTAACGGACGCCGCGCTGTTCCATCGAGAGATTGTCGCGGTCGCGCCAGGCGGCCGGCGCCGGCACGGTCGGCATGACCTGCATCATCGGCGCAAAGGTTTCGGCCAGCGCATCGTCGCCGGTGACGGCAAGCGCCCCGAGCGTGCCGCCATGATAGGAGGGAAAGCGGGTGATCACCTTCCAGCGGCTGGCCTGTCCGGTGGCGACAGCCCATTGCCGCGCCAGCTTGACGCAGGATTCCGTCGCTTCCGAACCGCCCGAGACAAAGAAGATCCGGTCCAGGCCTTCGGGCAGCTTTCCGGCCAATTCCCGTGCCAGGTCCTCGGCCGGCTCGTTCTCGAAATGCAGCCGGTAGGCGAAGGTGGCGCGATCCATCTGCCGCTTCATCGCATCGAGCACGTTGCGGTTGGAATGACCGATATTGGCGACCATCGGTCCGCTCGACCCGTCGATGAAGCGGCGGCCGTCCTGCGTCCAGATGTAGATGCCTTCGGCGCGGTCGACCAGCGGCCGGCGCAGGCTGGACAGATAGAACAGATGCGACGGCAGGCGCGTCTCGGTGTCCGGGGCAGGGGTCTGGGACTTCAGCATGTCAGGACTTTCCGAGATAGCGGTCGAGTACATTCCTGGTGACGCGCTCGACCATCGCGTCCTGCCTTAGCAGGCCGGCCACCCATTCGCAGCTTCCGGCGTGGAACACCTCGCCCTTGCCGCGCGGGAAATTGACGATCATGCCGTTGCCGCGCTTGACCTTGTCGAGATTGGCGTCGCTCGCCTCGCCGAACAGCGTTTCGGCGGTGAAGCGTCCATCCTCGTCGCCGAGAAACTGGTGTTCGAACGGGATGTCGGCGCTCTCCTCGACTTGCGCAGCCATGCCGACCGCAAGGATTTCCAGCCCATCCGGCGCGCCGCTGTCGGGCGTCGGGTAGGGCAGGCCGCCGTGGATCTCGTGGTCGAGCCCGTCGACCTCATAGCCATAGACATGGCTGTCGGCGCCGAGCAGGTCGCCGTAATAGATGCCTGTGCCGGCGAACGCCCAATGCTCAGGCCGGTAGACCGGAAAGCCGCGCACGCCGCGCGGTGCGCAACCGCCCCAGCCGGCGTAGAGGCCCCTGGTCGCATTGAGCCCGAAGGTCGTCGCACCCGGCCGGCCGATTTCCGGTGCTTCCCAGGAGTTGGTGGCGCGGGTCACGTCGCCGCCGCGATAGGCCGGATCCTCGGCACGGGCGCGGTATTTGTAGCAGACCTGCCGGCGGCCCTCGTCCTCCAGCCTGGTCTGCCACATGAAATTGCCGGCGAAGCGCGCCGCGCGACCGCCGCGCTCGATGTAGGCGTCGACAGCGTCGCGCATCTCCCAGGTCCAGTATTCGTCATGCCCGACGAAGACGACGCAGTCATAGCCGTCGAGGATTTCGGGCGAGAAATGCAGTTCGTGCTGGCTGGCGAGGTCGACCCCATAGCCGGCGCGTTCGGCAAAACGAAAGAAGTGGCTGTCATAGCTTGCCCAGCCGGACGAGGCGTATTTCTTCGAATGGCCGGTGGCGAAGGCCCATTCCATATGCGGATAGCGCGGCACGGTTTTGGGCGGCACGGCGACCTCGAGCGGCACGCGCGGCGCCTCCTTCGGCAGAACAACAAAGCCGCGGCACCATGGCCGCTGTGTCGACACCATTGGGGCATACTGGTCGCGGTTCGGGCCGGTGATGCCTTCGTAATGATTGGAGCCGCCCCAACTGTTGTAGGCAAGCCAGGTGCCGGTGGCCGCGACCTGCAGCACACGCCCGCGTTTCTTGCCGGGCTGCGGGGTAACGATGAAAAGATGATGGCAGCGGACCGGCTTGCCGTCGCGGCCATCCGCCGTCAGCGTGGCGCGGTAGGCTCCGGATGGCCAGTCGTCGCCGACGCGGAATTCAAACGAAGCGTCCCAGCCGCAGCCCACGACCGAACATTGGTCGGGTGTATCCTGCCAGCGCGCCGCGATACCGGCCTTCTCGAACATTTTCGTCTCGGCGCCGCCGTCGCGGACGATCGCCATGCTGAAGCTGGAGGCTGTAGAGCTGACATGCAGCGTCACCGTCTCGCCCCGACGGTATGAGAAACGGTCGCTGTAGCACCAGATCTCGCCATGTTCGCCGTCCATGCCCGGCCACTCCCAGTAGTGGCCGCGCACCGCTTGCCTGCGCTGGTGGGGCGTCAGTCCGAAATCGGGGAATTCGGTCGGCAAGTCAGTCATGGCTACCGGCATGATCGAAGATCGCCATTTCGGCCATCTGCTCGGCAAGCGTCAATCGGAAACGATCGGGCCAGCGATAGCTGACAGCCGGCCTTGGCCTTGCCTGTCAAACCGACTATCTCTCAAAAGGCGGCCTTTTCCGCCGCGGGAGCCGACATGCTGAGAGTGCAAAAGGTCAGGGTGGACGACATCTACGTGCCGACCGCGCGCAGGAAGACGCTGCATCCCGAGACCGTTCGGCATCTGGCCGAGGACATTCTGGAAAACGGCATGAAGACGCCGATCCAGGTGCGCCACGACGGCAAGCGCCATATCCTGGTTGAAGGCCTGCACCGGCTGGAAGCGGCAAAGTGGCTCGGCGAGACCGAGATCGAAGCCTATCTGGTGCAAGCCAAGCGCCACTAGGTTTACGCGGCCGCCCGCCTAAATCGGTCTAGCGAGATTTTTCGCGAGACCGTGTCGGGCTGCGCGTTGCCCGCTCGTCCTTGAGACGGAAACCGGCATTCAAGCAACCCTTTTGCAAGCAAGTGAGGAGACCATCATGACGACCAAGCTCGACATCGCCCCCAGCTCCGACCGCGAACTGGTTCTTGCCCGCATCATCGATGCGCCGCGCGAGAACGTCTATCGCTGCTGGACCGAGCCGAAGCTCGTGACGCAATGGTTCGCGCCAAAGCCGTGGACGACGCCGCGCGCCGAAATGGACGTACGCACCGGCGGCTCCAGCCTGGTTGTGATGGCCGGTCCCGACGGCAACGAGTTCCCGAACCCCGGGGTCTTCCTCGAAGTCGTGCCGGGCAAAAAGATCGTTCTCACCGACGCCTACACAAAGGCGTGGGAGCCGTCCGAAAAGCCGTTCATGACGGTCGTGCTGACCTTTGAGGATGAGGGCGAGGGCAAGACCCGCTACATCGCCCGGGTTGCGCATTGGTCGGTCACTGACCGCGAAGAGCACGAGAAGATGGGCTTTCACGAGGGCTGGGGCCAGTGCGCCGACCAGCTCGAAGAAGTCGCCAGGCGGCTTTGATATCGGCGGGACGCAAGGAGACCGACATGTCCAGATCGATGTTTTTCGCCATTTTCGCGTCGGCCGCGGCGCTCTTCGCCGCGCCGGGCGCCACCAAAGCCGAGGACGCAAAGCCGTCCATGACCAGCGAAACGAAAGCCATGCCGAAGCCGGCGAAATCCGGCCTGCTGCCGATCAACGGCCTGAATTATTATTACGCCGTCTATGGCCGGGGCGAGCCGCTGTTTCTGCTGCATGGTGGGCTCGGCACCACCGACATGTTCGCGCCGATCCTGCCGAAGCTTGCCGAAAGCCGCACCGTCATCGGCGTCGACCTGCATGGTCACGGCCGCACCGCGCTCGGCGATCGGCCGTTGAGCCTTGAGGCGATGGGCGACGACATGGCGGCGATCGTCAAGGCGCTCGGCTACGACAAAGTCGACGTCATGGGTTATTCGCTGGGCGGCGGCGTCGCCTTCCGCATGGCCGTCCAGCATCCCGAGACAGTGCGCCGGCTGGTCCTGGTCTCGACCGGCTATGCCTCGGACGGCTTCTATGCCGACATGCGTACTCAGCAGGCGCAGGTCGGCGCGGCGATGGCCGACATGATGAAGGACACGCCGATGTACAAATCCTACGTGGCGGTCGCGCCGCGCCCGCAGGATTTTCCAAAACTGCTCGATCAACTGGGCGCCTATATGCGCAAGGACTACGACTACTCCGCCGACGTGGCGAAGCTGAAGATGCCGGTCATGCTGGTTTTTGGCGACAGCGACATGTACCGGCCCGAGCATGAGATCAAGTTCTACCAGATGCTCGGCGGCGGGCTGAAGGACGCCGGCTGGATGCGCGAGAACCTGTCGCAGAACCGCCTGGCCATCCTGCCGAACCGCACCCATTACGACGTGTTTTTTGCGCCGGAACTGGTGGCCGCCGCACTGCCCTTCCTCAATGGCGAGACCAAGGTCAGGACCTGGGACGAGATCGTCAGCGAAACGCACTGACCGCCTGACAACTGCCTGCCGGCCGTCCTCCCGCGAGATGGCCGGCGACGCTCGTTGCGCATCGCGCCTGATCGTACGTTCGGCCTGCCGCATCACGCCAACAGATGGCGCCATCAAAGCTTTTCAATTGACGCTCCTATCCCGGCAGCTACCTTCCTGACAATCTTCAGAAAGACGGGCTAAGACAATGGCGAAATATCACGGTGGCTGCCTGTGCGGGGCAGTGCGCTACCGCACTGAGGCCGCGCCAATCAACGAGCGCGTCTGCCATTGCCGGCTTTGCCAGAAGGCGCTGGGCGCGGCCTTCAACGCCCGCGTGCTGTTCCGTATCGACGATGTGACCATTGACGGGCCGGTGGCGACGGTGAATTCCTCGCCCGATCTCAAGCGCGGCTTCTGCCCGGGCTGCGGCACGACGATGTTTTCCCGGCGCGACTCCGCCGGCATCATCGGCATCACCTCCGGCTCGCTCGACGATCCTTCCATGTTCAAACCGCAGATGCATATCTGGACCGCCTCGAAGCAGCCCTGGGTGCAACTCGACGACGAACTGCCGCAATATGAAGGCGCCCCCCCGCCCAACTGAGGCGCAGGGCGTGCCCAAATTTTTTTCGTCCGGGACACGAGATAGTCGGCAAAGCGTCATTGGCGAGCCATCATTGCCGCCTATCTATTGCCTGCGGGTCGGCAGTCGAAGGAGGCGACGGATGAATGACAGAATTAACACCCTGGATGAGCTTTTGAGCGATCCAATGGTCAAGCTGGTGATGGAGCGTGACCGCGTGCAGCCGGCCGAGCTTCGCTCGCTGCTTGAAGAAAAGGTTCGCCGGGATGACGATGCGTCGGTCAATCCCGTCACCGATCGCCCAAACTCCGATCGCCTTGGCACCGACCGCTCCGTCCCGCCCGCTCATATGGTAGCCGAGAGCTGCCACAAGCTATGGTTGTGTGGCTAAGCAGCGGCCTGCAGGTGTCGGCGATCCTTCGCGCGCCTTCGGTCCTGCGGCGTTTCCAGGCTCTCACCGCTACGGTGATAGAGCGAGCGCCTTGCCCAGCCCCTCTGCCCTAACAATTTGATTCAAACTTTGTTGGTAATTTCTTGTTAGTAATCCGGACTGGTTTGTCCGGCGGCGTTGTCTTGCCCTCGGTCTGTTGTGTTCTGCGTACAGGTCCAGATGCGGTTATCAGGCGTCGTCATCTTCTCGATCGCGTCACTTTGCCTTGCCGGCTGCACGTCCACGTCCGGCGTCGACGCGCTGCAAGTGCCGTCCAGCGAGACGACCAGCTCGGTTGTACGACCGCCCGCGCCGGTGGCGTCGGTCGGCGCTGCCGATGCCGAACCCGACTTCGCGCCGGAGGAGGCGACGGAGCAGACTGTGGCAATGGCCACTCCGGAGCCTGCCGAAAGCATCGAGCCACCCGTCGAGCCGATTGCCCTGGTGGCGCCGAAGCGGCTGGCACGGGCAGCACCGATCCTTGCCGAGCCGGTCCAGCGCTATCGTTTCCGTGACGCCAAGCCGATCAATTTCGGCAGGGCATCGCCCAGGCACCTCGCCGTTCACGGCGTCGACGTCTCGCGCTGGCAAGGCAATGTGAACTGGGCGAAGCTGCGCGCGCAGGGCGCGAACTTCGCCTACATCAAGGCGACCGACGGCGGCGATCACCTCGACCCGATGTTCAGGAAGAACTGGCGCAATGCCGACGCCGCCGGCCTCAAGCGCGGCGCCTATCACTTCTTCTACTGGTGCCGCACCGCTAGTGAGCAGGCTGACTGGTTCATCCGCAACGTGCCGAGGGTCGAGGGCGCCTTGCCGCCGGTGATCGATGTCGAGTGGAACGGCGAATCCAGCTGCAAGCGGCGGCCGTCGCGGCAAAAGGTGCTGGAGAAGATGCAGGTGTTCATGGACAAGCTCGAGCGCCACTACGGCCAGCGGCCCATCATCTACACCGCGCCTGATTTCTACCGCGACAATCTCAGAGGCGCATTTCTGGACTATCCATTCTGGCTGCGCGCGGTGGCACAGCACCCGTCAAAGGTCTATCCCGGCCGCAAATGGGTGTTCTGGCAGTATTCCGGCTCCGGCCTGTCGCATGGGGTGAGGGGCCGCATCGACCTCAACGTCTTCCACGGCGACGAGAGAGCCTGGCGGAACTGGGCTGGCGGGCGGCAGATGGTGGCCGAGGCGGAGTAGGCGGCCGAGGAAAGCCCCATTCGCAGGCCAGCATGAGATGAATATTGACGGACCTGGCCGCCTGTCGCGGAAGTGTCATCGATCCGTCATCGCATTGCAATGTCGTTCCCGCAATCAGGTGGCTTCCATTCGAACAGGAGACGCCACCCGTGCCCCGCCATTCCGCGCTTTTCGTCCTGACGGCAGCGCTTGCTGCCTCGGTTTCGCTGCCGGCCCATGCCGACATGATGTTCAACCGGGTCGCGAGCTTCGCAGTCGCCGGTAACCTGCCGGGAAACGTCGAGAACACCACGCCGACTTCGTCCGAGATCATCACGGCGAGCGAAGACGGCATGACGCTGGTTTATTCCGATAGCCCGCTCGGTGCTGTCGGCTTCATCGACATCGCCGATCCCAAGGCGCCCAAGGCCGGCGGCATCGTCAAGATAGCAGGCGAGCCGACCTCGGTTGTGGTCATCGGCGGCAAGGTGCTGGCCGGCGTCAACACGTCGGAAAGCAAAGCCAGGCCTTCGGGCAATCTCACCGTTATCGACCTTGCCTCCAAGGCGATCGAAAGCACTTGCGACCTCGGCGGCCAACCGGACTCGCTGGCGTTCAGCAAGGACGGCAAGTTTTTGGCCATCGCCATCGAGAACGAGCGCGACGAGGATCTGAACGACGGAGAAATTCCGCAGATGCCGGCGGGCGACCTCAGGATTTTCACGCTTGCCGAAGGCCAGCCTGATTGCGCGACGATGAAGACCGTCAACCTGGCGGGCATTGCCGAAGTCGCTGGGGAAGATCCCGAGCCGGAATTCGTCGCCTTCAACGAGGCCGGCGAGATAGCTGTCACGCTGCAGGAAAATAACCACATCGCCATCGTCAACGCCGAAACCGGCGCGATCGTCACGCACTTCTCCGCAGGCTCGGCCACTCTGGACAAGATCGACACCAGGAAGAACGGCGCCTTGTCCTTCGATGGCAAGATCGAAAACGTCGCGCGCGAGCCCGACGCCGTGAAATGGCTCGACAATGACCGCCTCGCCGTCGCCAACGAAGGCGACTACAAGGGCGGCTCGCGCGGTTTCACGATCTTCAGCAAGAAGGGCGAGGTGCTCTACGAATCCGGTTCGTCCTTCGAGTACCAGGTCGCCAATGCCGGCCATTATCCCGACGACCGCAACAAGAAGGGCGTCGAGCCGGAAGGTCTCGAGACCGGCACGTTCGGCGAGGATAGGCTGCTGTTCGTCGCTTCGGAGCGTGGCTCCGTTGTCGGCGTCTACAAGGACGCGGGTGCGGAGCCCCGGTTTGTCCAGATCCTGCCGTCCGGCATCGGTCCGGAGGGCTTGGTCGCGATCCCGTCGCGCAATCTCCTGGTCACCGCCAACGAGGCCGACCTGGTCGAGGACGGGCTCGCCCGCTCGCACGTGATGATCTACGAGCGCTCCGAGGGTCCCGCCACTTACCCGATGATCACGGCAAAGCCCACGGCAGACGGCACGCCGCTCGGCTGGGGCGCGCTTTCGGCGCTCGCGGCCGGCGACACTGCCGGCAAGCTGTTCGCTGCCTCGGACTCGTTCTACGCCAACGCGCCCTCGATCTTCGAGATCGATGCCACCCAGACGCCGGCGCTGATCACCGGCAAGACCATCGTCACGCGTGATGGCCACCCTGCACAGAAGATCGACATCGAGGGTCTTGTCGCCAACGGTGAAGGCGGCTTCTGGCTGGCCAATGAAGGCGATCCGGCAAAGCTCGTCCCGCACGCCATCCTGCGCGTCGACGACAAGGGCGTGATCAAGCAGGAAATCGGCTTCCCGATGGAACTGCTCGCCCACCAGAGCCGCTTCGGTCTCGAAGGCATCACCGCGATCGGCGAAGGCGACGACCTGACGCTGGTGATGGCTGTCCAGCGCGAATGGGCCGACGACCCCAAGGGCCAGGTCAAGCTCTTGGCCTACAAGCCCAAGGCCAAGGAATGGTCGGCGGTGCGCTACCCGCTCGAAGCGACCGAAGCCGGCTGGATGGGCCTGTCGGAGATCACCACGCACGACGGCAAGCTCTACATCCTCGAACGCGACAACCAGATCGGCGACCTGGCCAAGGTGAAGCGCATCTATTCGGTGGCGCTCGACGCCTTCAAACCGGCCAAGCTCGGTGGCGACCTGCCGTTGGTCGAAAAGACGCTGGTGCGCGACATCGTCGGCGACCTGAAATCAGCCAGCAACGGCTATGTCGCCGACAAGGTCGAAGGTTTCACCATCGACAAGAATGGCGACATCTTCGTCGCCACCGACAATGACGGCGTCGACGATTCTTCCGGCGAAACCCTGTTTTTACGCCTGGGTAACATCAGCGCCGTGAACTGAGGGTGTTTCCCTCCCCCTTGAGGGGAGGGTCGATCCGCGAAGCGGATCGGGGTGGGGTCGTTTCGGCCGCTCGACTCTTCCCTGACGGACAATCCGACAACAGCCGCAGAATCTTCGCTGCGGCAGTTTTCGTTGACGACATGCGCGGCGGGTTTCCGCGGAACCCAAACCGCCAGCACGTCGGTCGCGGATGGTGTTGGACCTCTACATATTTATTCCGCCAGGCCGACACCTTTGGGCACACCCAGCCCATCGGCACGCAAGCCTTCGATATGAAAGCATATTGCATCGCGAATTTCGGTTTCCACCTCAGGCACCGTCGCGCCGGTCGCGATGCAGCCGGGTAGATCTGGCACGTAGGCGGAAAAATTATTGCCGGCCTTTTCGATCACCACCGCGTAACGCATGTCATCACTCCTTTAAACCGGACTGCTTGAGGATGCTGCTCAGTGTTCCCGGTGCAACTTTCAGACATTCCCAAGAAGCGGGCTGGAAAGTACGGAGTGACGTTCAAGGACTGACGCGGAGGGCGAACGCGAGAAGCGGTGGGCGCCGTGGCCGCACGCACCAATGACAATCCCGACGAGATCAGGGCCTGCATCTTGTGAGTTATCGAATAAGCTCAGCCTCCCTCAACGCACCTAAGGCCATCTCTTGTGCAATGTGCGGTTTTAATTTGGTAATCGTTTTTGCCTGCTCTTCAAGAGAGAAATTGGAAAAGTTTGACATTACATAAACGGCTGTAGCAACTCGTTCAAGCTCCGCTACGTTTTTTCGGGCCAATGCACTACTAACTGAGTAAATCCCCGCCTCAAATTGAGAATAAAAACTATCCAGGCGAGTGTTAAGCGCCTTCCAAAGGGAATCGCTTACTCGAAAACTTGGGCCATAGCCCGGATTGTTCTCAGTATATAGCAAGCCACGGCTAAGCATGTGAACAATGCTTTTGCTCATGTCAAAAGAAAAAGGGCCGTGCTTATATAGCACGAACTCACTCTCAAATGGGATGTTTCGCCTTACCTTTGCGATGTACGCGGCTTTCTGAATATGTGTTTCGCCTGTCCAACTCCCGCGATCCTTCAAAGCCTTTACAACGCCCCCTATGAGTACCATCTCTCTGGATGTCGTCATGTTAGGTCTCCTTGAAGTACCTTATCCCGGTTGCTTGTTATCCAGTCTCTTGCTGTCTGTGCTAATTCTGGCGAAAAATACACAGAATCGACTGTCATGAGCGGGAAGTTTCTCAGTATCGGAGAAAGCGTAATGGAAGATTCGATACGACCGTCCTGCATTATCACGGGAAATAGAGCGTAGGAGCTTCCCTGAATGTAAAGGTCTTTTTTTGTCTCTGATTCGCCGAATTCTTTTGCCAGAGCTTTCCAAATTTGATGGGCTGGCGAGTTGAATGGCTGATCAATCTCCACTTCAACTTTCCCATCCTCAATTGATCTTTTTAGGACGTCTTGGTCGCTCGGGTTAAATGCATACACAAGCCGAAAATGCCCTCTGCAGAGGATTGCCTTCGCAGAGGCATGCCCAACCGCGCGCCCATCCAATTGAGCGGACCGAATCGCGCTCATGACCTCATTGTCTGTCTGTGACAAATGAAAGGCAACGTCTCTGCTGTAGCCGTTTGCCCCGTAGTGCGAGACCATAAAATCGATCAAGTGTTGATCATATATACGTCGTACGGGATAAAAGTAAATTTGCTCATACATGAAGTAACGCGCAAGCAGCATTGCCTCGGCGGAGTGGAGGCCGTTTAATTCGACGCCAAGGGTTGGCTCTTGGCTCTTATCTTCTCCGGACTCTTTCGGTAGGATTCGTAGAGAAGACATGAGTTTTAGATGATCAAATTTTCCATAACTGACCCCGGAGTGATAAGAGTCCCGTAGAAGATAGTCCATTCGGTCAACTCCGAACGAGTCGCCAGTAATAATTTCAGATAAAATTGACTCCCAAGTCGTAAACTCGACATTCTTGAGCTTCTTTTGTCCAACTGCTAGTTTTTGGACGTCTTTAAAATTGATCGGGTGCCCAATTTGCCAAACGTGACTCAGGTGACCGCATTCTATGAGGTCAAGGGTGAGATTCTCATGGTCTTCGCCCTTTGGAAGCAGCCTTTTTTCAGCGGCGTGTGAGAAGGGTAAGTGACCGAGGTCGTGCGCTAGCGCAGCCAATGAAAGAACTGATCGCCAATGTGGCAAGTGCTGACGATCAGGTATGATGTGTTCTATTTTCGGATGGATGTTAGCTGGGTCTGTCACGATATCGAACACCCGCCGCGCAAGGTGCATCACTCCTAACGAATGCTCAAACCGTTTATGTGTGGCGCCGGGATAAACGAGGGAAGAGAGCGCCAGTTGATTGATGTGCCGCAAACGCTGGAACGGAATAGAATCAACAAGCGCTCTTTCTTGCCGATCCAGTTCGATGAAATCATGCAGAGGGTCGCGGAATTCGTGGATCCGTTTGAGCGGCATCGGCGACCTTCTGAAGGATGTTTCCTATTTGTTCTACTCGAATCTCACATGCGCGGCAAGACTGCCGTGCACGTGAGATTTACTTGTCACCAGTATCCAAATTACGAACACCCGCTCGTCGAGCCACAGGTGTCGCACTTCTCGCACGTGCCGTTCCGCACCATCGTGAAATTGTGGCATTCGGAGCATTCGTTGCCGGTGTAGCCCTGCATCAGGGATTGCTGACGCCTTGTAGCGGCAAGCGCCTTGGCCTCGGCCGCTTCTTTCGCGGCCTCGTCGGTGAACAGCCCAGTCGGTTCGGTTGCTTCTTCGTAGACGATATCCTCGACCAGTTCCTTCGCCCGCTCCTCGTAGTCTCGCTTATAGGCCATCGCTTCGTCGCTGGCCGGCTTCAGCGCCAGCACATTGGAGCCTGAGAACGCCGTCGGCGCCGAGCGAGTGGGAGCGGGAGAGGGATTTGAACCGCCGAACCCCTTGGGGTCGGCGCCCATGCCCGATACCAGCTTGACCGGCGAGACGCCGCGGGTCAGCCCCTTCGAGAACGGCGTCGCCTTGCCTTCGTTGATGCCGCGGCCGAGTGCGGTCTTGTCGAAGTCCGACTGGTCGACATGGGCGAGGTCGTGGCGGGCAAGATAGGACACGGCAAGCTCGCGGAACACGTAGTCGAGGATCGACGTGGCGTTCTTGATCGCGTCATTGCCCTGCACCATGCCGGCCGGCTCGAATTTGGTGAAGGTGAAGGCTTCGACATATTCCTCGAGCGGCACGCCATATTGCAGGCCGAGCGAGATGGCGATGGCGAAGTTGTTCATCATCGCCCGGAAGGCCGCACCTTCCTTGTGCATGTCGATGAAGATCTCGCCAAGGCGACCGTCGTCGAATTCGCCGGTGCGCAGATAGACCTTGTGGCCGCCGACGACCGCTTTCTGGGTATAGCCCTTGCGGCGGTTCGGCAGCTTTTCGCGGTCGCGATAAAGGCGTTCGACGACGCGTTCGACGATCTTTTCGGTCACCTGCACGGCGCGCTGTGAAGCAGGTGCTGCGATCAGCTGCTCGACGGCATCGTCCTCGTCGTCTTCGACGTCGGCAAGCAGCGAGGCATTGAGCGGCTGCGAGAGTTTCGAGCCGTCGCGATAGAGCGCGTTGGCCTTCAGCGCCAGCTTCCACGACAGCATGTAGGCGCCCTTGGCGTCTTCCACCGTCGCGTCGTTCGGCATGTTGATGGTCTTGGAAATGGCGCCGGAGATGAAGGGCTGGGCTGCCGCCATCATCTGGATGTGGCTGTTGATCGACAGTGAACGCTTGCCGATCTTGCCGCACGGGCTGGCGCAGTCGAACACCGGCAGATGCTGGTCTTTCAGAAATGGTGCTCCCTCGAGGGTCATCGCCCCGCAGACATGGATGTTGGCGGCCTCGATGTCCTTCTTCGAGAAGCCGAGCGCCGGCAGCATCTCGAACGAGAAATCGTTGAGCTGCTCGTCGGTGAAGCCAAACGTCTCCTTCACCCAGTCGGCACCCAGCGTCCACTGGTTGAAGACGAACTTGATGTCGAAGGCCGACTTCAACGCGGCGTTAAGTGCTGCGATCTTGTCGTCGGTAAAACCCTTTGCCCTAAGCGAGCCGGGGTTGATGGCAGGCGCCTGGTTGAGGTTTCCGTGGCCGACCGCATAGGCCTCGATCTCGGCGATCTGGCTTTCCGAATAGCCGAGCGTGCGCAGCGCTTCAGGGACGGCGCGGTTGATGATCTTGAAATAGCCGCCGCCGGCCAGCTTCTTGAATTTCACCAGTGCGAAATCGGGCTCGATGCCGGTGGTGTCGCAATCCATGACCAGGCCGATCGTGCCGGTCGGCGCGATCACGGTTGCCTGCGCATTGCGGTAGCCATGCTCCTCGCCGAGCTCGATGGCGCGGTCCCAGGCAGCCTTGGCATGGGCGGCAAGCTCCGGCTGCTTCAGGTCGGAGGCGACCAGCGGCACCGGGTTGACGGCGAGTTTCTCGTAGCCGTCCTTGTCGCCATAGGCAGCACGGCGGTGATTGCGCATGACACGCAGCATGTTCTGGGCATTGCGGTCGTAATCGGGGAAAGCGCCGAGCTCGGCGGCCATTTCGGCCGAGGTGGCATAGGCCGTGCCGGTCATGATTGCGGTGAGCGCTGCGCAGATGGCGCGGCCCTCGTCGGAATCATAGGGAATGCCCGAGGTCATCAGCAGGCCGCCAATATTGGCGTAGCCGAGGCCGAGCGTCCGGTATTCGTAGGAGAGCTTGGCGATCTCCTTCGACGGGAACTGCGCCATCATGACGGAAATTTCCAGCACCATGGTCCACAGCCGAACCGTGTGCTCGTAGGCAGCGATGTCGATGGTGCCGTCGGCGTTGCGATAGGGCAGCAGGTTGATCGAGGCCAGGTTGCAGGCGGTGTCGTCGAGGAACATGTATTCCGAGCACGGGTTGGACGCCCGGATCGCACCGGCCGCGGCGCAGGTGTGCCAGTCGTTCATCGTCGTGTTGAAGTGCAGGCCCGGGTCGGCCGACGCCCAGGCGGCATAGCCGATCTTCTCCCACAGATCCCTGGCCTTCAGCGTCTTCATCACCTTGCCGTCCTTGCGGGCGGTGAGATGCCAGTCTCCGTCCTGCTCCACGGCGCGCAGGAAATCGTCCTTCAGCGAGACCGAATTGTTGGAGTTCTGACCCGAAACGGTGAGGTAGGCGTCCGAATCCCAGTCGGTGTCGTAGGTCTTGAACGACATCGAGGTGTAGCCCTGTCTGGCAAACTGGATGACGCGGTAGATATAGTTCTCCGGCACCCCGTCCTTCTTGGCCAGCTTGATCTCACGTTTCAGCGCGGTGTTGATCGCCGGGTCGAAGCAATCGTCGTCCTGGCCTTCGCAGTTGATGCAGGCCTTCATGATCGCTTCGAGGTGCTTCTTGACGATCTTCGAGCCGGTGACCAGCGAAGCGACCTTCTGCTCCTCATTGACCTTCCAGTCGATGAACTCCTCGATATCGGGATGGTCGGCGTCGACGATGACCATCTTTGCAGCGCGGCGCGTCGTGCCGCCCGACTTGATGGCGCCCGCCGCGCGGTCGCCGATCTTGAGGAAGCTCATCAGGCCGGACGAGCGGCCGCCGCCGGACAGTTTTTCGCCTTCGCCGCGCAGGAACGAGAAGTTGGAGCCGGTGCCGGAGCCGTATTTGAACAGGCGCGCTTCACGCACCCACAAATCCATGATGCCGCCTTCGTTGACGAGATCGTCCTGCACGCCCTGGATGAAGCAGGCATGCGGCTGCGGATGCTCGTAGGAAGACTTCGACTTGGTCAGCTTGCCGGTGAACGGGTCGACATAGAAGTGGCCCTGGCTCGGGCCGTCGATGCCGTAGGCCCAGTGCAGGCCGGTGTTGAACCATTGCGGCGAGTTCGGCGCAACGCGCTGGGTGGCCAGCATATAGGCGAGCTCGTCGCGGAAGGCGCGCGCGTCGTCCTCCGACTTGAAGTAGCCGCCCTTCCAGCCCCAATAGGTCCAGGTGCCGGCAAGACGGTCGAAGACCTGGCGGGCGTCGATCTCGGAGCCGTAGCGCTCGGCTGCGGGCAGTTTTGCCAGCTCGGCCTCGTCGGCGACGGAGCGCCACAGGAAGGAGGGGACGTCATTCTCCTCGACCTTCTTCAGCCGTGCCGGCACTCCGGCCTTGCGGAAATATTTCTGCGCCAGGATGTCGGCGGCAACCTGACTGAACTGCGCCGGCACATCGATATTGTCCAAGCGGAACACCACCGAGCCATCCGGATTCTTGATCTCCGAAAGCGCCTTGCGGAATTCGATCTCCGCATAAGCCGCCCGTTCTTGACCTGCTAGCCCTTGCTTGGTGAAACGACGCTCGATGCGCATTGGTCCTATCCCTTTGTGTCTAGATATAGCGCCTTTCCCAGGGGATTTCTGCCCCCATTGCGAAACGCGCATGTCCGCCGTCTGCCGGCGTTCGAAAACGGCCGGCTCCTTTTCACGAGGCTCCGCCCGCCCTGCTGGTCGAACTCCTTGCGAAGTAGCCGTCCAACGCGCCGACAGACCCTGCGGGTCCCTCAAGACTGAAACTTTTTTGCGACTCCCTCAATCGAGGGAACTTCACATTATCTAGCGTCGAACCTACCTGCAAACACTAAATATAGTATTAACAGACAATTTATTCCAGTCCGACATTTTTCCCTTTCGTCCCCAAAAACCCCAAAATCCCGACGCCTCCGCCGGCCCCGTAGCCAGGGCAGAAATGCGGCCAAACGCACATAATCCGGGAAAAAAGACCGGGCTCAAAACTTTCCGGTCGCGCTCTCAACAGGAGCGCATGACCTATAAAAGGCGACTCGTTTTGCGCCGTCAAGGATTCGTTTGCGTAGCTTTTGTGACCCCAACATCTTGTGTGTCACATATGTGGATAACGGGGATAGAAGTGGCCGCAGGATTTCGATTTACCCACGTTCAGGCCATCAGCCCGACAACGCATGCCAAAGCTGGAGTGGCCAAATCGATTCCCTTTGCCCAAGAACATCGCCGGTGATGCGCGGCAGGTGCGCGGCTTTGGCCGCTATGCTTGCTCAGGAGAACTGGTGCGGGTCGGCACAGAAATAGGCGATGATCTGGCCAAGATCCGGCTCGTTGACCATGCGCACAGCCTCGGCGGGGCTGACCCATTTTCGGATGCGCGACCGCTTTTCCTTCCACCGGTCGGCGATCTTGTCGACCCGCAGCGGAAACACCAAAACCTCGCAAGGCACTTCCTCGCCGGAAGCCAATGCCTTGGCATAGAAGTAGCGGCCGGCTTCGTGGTGGGAGACCGTGCCGCGCAGTCCGGCTTCCTCGCCGGCCTCGCGCGCCGCCGCTTCGCAAAGCAGTTCCTTGGCCTCAGGCCAGCCCTTGGGAAGCACCCAGCGACCGGTATCGCGGCTGGTGATCAGCATGATCTCGACGCCATGGCCGGTGTCGCGCCAGGGCAATGCTGCAACCTGCAGGCGGCACGGCGCTGCGCCGAAGAGCCGCTGGACCCTTTCGGCCAAATGGTTGTGCGTTACTGGCCTCGTCAACATCGTAGAAGCTTGCCCCAGCCTCCAGAATCACTTGTCGTCTCGTGAATCTTACGGCTAATCATAAGCAATAAAAGTAAAAAACCTCATACGCACGAATTAACCACACACGAGACGTCGATTCAGGAATATCGTGCGCCGCTGCACTCTTTCAAGAAGTGCGCCGGCAAGAAGGCCGCGCCGGTATGTTCCGGGAGGAGAAAAAGCAGCTGCCGCGAATCAGCCGGCGTGGTCGTCGGCGATCGGCTTCTGGTAGGTGAAGCCCATGTCCCACGGAAAATAGATCCAGGTGTCCTGGCTGACCTCGGTGACGAAGGTGTCGACCAGCGGCCTGCCTTTCGGCTTGGCGTAGACGGTGGCGAAATGCGCCTTGGGCATCATGGCGCGGACGATGCCCGCGGTCTTGCCGGTGTCGGTGAGGTCATCGATGATCAATACGCCGGCGCCGTCATCGGCGAGCAGTGCCGGCGTGACCTCCTTCAGCACCTGCAACTGCCCCTGGCTGGCATAGTCGTGATAGGAGGCGACGCAAACCGTCTCGATGACCCGGATGCCGAGTTCACGCGAGATGATGGCGGCCGGCACCAGGCCGCCGCGGGTGATGCAGACGATCGCTTTCCATTGGCCTTTGTTGGCGCCGGCAAGCCGCCAGGCGAGCGCACGCGCGTCGCGGTGGAACTGATCCCACGAGACGGGAAAGGCCTTTTCGGGAAGGGACATTTCTGCGCACTCCGCAGCGCGCGAAAAACCGCGCGCAGACACTTGAAGGAACGCGCGGAATTAACTGGAAAGCCCTGGCCCTGGCAAGGGGCGATGCAAGACGGGGCGGCGGCAGGGCTTCAGACAAAAGAGGGCCTTCGGCTCATGTCGGTGTGACCAGTCCTGGATGTTGGCGCCGTCCCTCATTGCCCTGCCTGTCCAGTTGATGGATGGGTAACACTTTGAACCGGATACATGGGTTACAGTTTTCCCCCTGTCGTGGGGGGGGGGG
>NZ_JBVVPZ010000038.1:0-64914 GCF_055811415.1 Mesorhizobium sp. WSM4846 | reverse complement strand
CCGGTCCTCCCGGCGAAGGAGAAAACTGTCACCCATGCAATCAGTCCATTCTGTTACCTATCTATCCGGTTCGGACACCGGCCCCCTTCTCCCCGTCACTATACGGGGAGAAGTGCCCGGCAGGGCGATGAGGGGCAGCGCTGCGTTCCTGCATGACGTCAAAGCGACGGAAGGCCGGCAACCGTGATCACCAGCCAGCCCCATCGTCTCACATCGGGCGGTCTCATCGACCGCTCGGCGCCGCTGAACTTTCGCTTCGACGGCGAAACCTTTGCCGGCTTCCAGGGCGACACGCTTGCCTCGGCGCTGATCGCCAATGGCGTCAAGCTGGTCGGCCGCTCGTTCAAATACCACCGGCCACGGGGCATCCTGACATCAGGCTCGGAAGAACCCAATGCGCTGGTCGAATTACGCACGGGCGCGCGCCGCGAGCCCAACACCAAGGCGACCACCGCCGAACTTTATGACGGCCTGGAAGCCGCCAGTCAGAACCGCTGGCCGTCGCTGCGCCACGATCTGATGGCGGTCAACCAGCTGTTCTCACCGATCTTCGTCGCCGGCTTCTACTACAAGACCTTCATGTGGCCGGCAAAATTCTGGGAAGCGGTCTATGAGCCGGCGATCCGCCGCGCCGCCGGTCTTGGCCGCGCCGCGGGCGTCGCCGATCCAGACCATTACGACAAGGCCTGGGCGCATTGCGACGTGCTGATCGCCGGTTCCGGCCCGGCCGGGCTGGCGGCAGCGCTTGCCGCCGGGCGCAGCGGCGCCCGCGTCATCCTGTGCGAGGAAGATTTTGCGCTTGGCGGCCGCCTGCTGTCGGATGGCGGCACGATCGACGGCATGCCGGCGGCCGAATGGATCTCCCGCACGCTGGCCGAACTCGTCACGCTGCCCGATGTCCGCATCATGAACCGCACGACACTGTTCGGCGTCTATGATGGCGGCACCTATGGCGCGATCGAACGGGTCAACGACCACCTGCCCTCGCCGCCAGAGCATCAGGTGCGCCAGCGGCTGTGGCGGATTGTGGCAAAGCGCTCGATTGTTGCCGCCGGCGCCATCGAACGGCCGATCGTCTTTGCTGGCAACGACACGCCCGGCGTGATGATGGCTTCGGCAATGCGGACCTATGTCGAGCGCTATGCGGCAACCCCTGCGAAGAGGATCGCGCTGTTCACCAATAATGAGGATGGCTGGCGGACGGTCGAGACCGCGCTTGGCGCCGGATTGCAGATCGCAGCGGTCGTCGACGCGCGCCCGGACGTATCCGCCGTGCATCGTGCTCTCGCCGCCAAGGCCGAGTTTCCCGTGTTGAACGGTTCGGTCGCGGGTGTCGAAGGCGGCAAGGACGGTGTCAGGAAAATCTCCGTGGCGCTCACCGGCGGTGCACGCGCCGAAGTCGAAGCCGACGGGCTTGCCGTTTCCGGCGGCTGGAACCCGGCGGTCGGGCTGACGTCCTATCATCGCGGCCGGCCGAAATGGCAGGACGATATATCAGCCTTCGTGCCGGACAGTGCCCCTCCGGGCATGGTGGCCGCCGGTGCCGCCAACGGCGCCTTCGGCCTCGGCGCTTGCCTGCGCCAAGGCTTTGCCGCCGGTGCGGCAGCGGCACAGAGCGCCGAACACAGGGGCAATGCCGGCATGCCGCCCGTCGCCGATGACGAGGCATTTTCGCTGACCCCGCTCTGGCATGTCGCCGGCAAAGGCAAAGCCTTTGTCGACTACCAGCATGACGTCACCGCTTCCGATATCGAACTGGCGCAGCGCGAAGGCTTTGAATCGGTCGAACATCTGAAGCGCTATACGACGCTCGGCATGGCCACCGATCAGGGCAAGACCTCGAACGTCGCAGGCCTCGCCATCATGGCGGCGGTGTCAGGCAGATCCATCCCCGAGACCGGCACGACGATCTACCGTCCGCCCTATGTGCCGGTCGCCATCGGCGCCTTTGCCGGCCATCATCGCGACGAGAACTTCCATGCGACAAGACTGACGCCGTCGCATCACTGGGCAGCCGAACAGGACGCGGTGTTCGTCGACACCGGCTTGTGGAAGCGCGCACAATGGTATCCGCGCGCCGGCGAAAAGGACTGGCTGGAATCGGTCACCCGCGAGGTCAAGGCGGTGCGCTCTGCCGTCGGCTTCTGCGACGTCTCGACGCTCGGCAAGATCGACGTGCACGGCCCGGATGCCGGCACCTTCCTCGACCGCGTCTACATCAACACTTTCTCCAGTCTTGCTGTGGGAAAAGCGCGCTACGGGCTGATGCTGCGCGAGGACGGCATGGTCTATGACGACGGCACCACGTCGCGGCTGGCCGAGGACCATTATTTCCTGACCACCACGACCGCCAAGGCCGGGCCGGTGATGCAGCATCTCGAATTCTGCCGGCAGGTGCTGTTTCCTGAACTCGACGTGCAGCTGACCTCCGTCTCCGACCAGTGGGCGCAATTCTCTATCGCCGGGCCGAAAACCCGAGATCTGCTTCGGGAAATCGTTGATCCGGCCGAGGATCTGTCGAACGAGGGCTTTCCGTTCATGGGCGCGCGCGAAGTGGCGCTTCGCGGCGGCATCAAGGCGCGGTTGTTCCGCATCTCGTTCTCCGGCGAGATGGCGTTCGAGATCTCCGTTCCTGCCCGCTACGGCGATGCGCTGGTGCGCAATCTGACGCTGGCCGGCAAACCATTCGGCGCCACACCCTACGGCACCGAAGCACTTGGCGTGATGCGCATCGAGAAGGGCCATGTCGCCGGACCGGAACTGAACGGCACGACGACCGCAGGCGACCTCGGTCTGGGCAAAATGATGTCGACCAAGAAGGATTTTGTCGGCCGCGTCATGGCCGGACGCGAGGCGCTGGTCGCCCCCACCCGGCAGGTCGTGGTCGGCATCAAGCCGACGGACAGAGCGCGCCGCCTGCGCTCCGGCGCGCATATCATTCCGAAGGGCGAGATACCGGGTTCCGCCAACGACCAGGGCTATGTCACCTCGGTCTGCTTCTCGCCGACGCTCGACCAGTGGATCGGGCTGGCGCTTGTCGAGCGCGGCCGCGAGCGGATCGGCGAGATCGTCCATGCGCATGACCCGCTGCGCGGCGAAGACTATGATGTCGAACTGTGTAAACCCGTCTTCTACGATCCGGATGGAGGGCGCCAGCGTGACTGAGTTTTCCTGGGTTTCTCGCAGTCCGCTCGAGCACGCGCTTGTCGTGGGGGCCTATGGCGCGCGCGACGCCGAACCGGGCATTTCGCTCACCGAGATCCGCAATTTCGACCTGATCCAGGTGATGGCGCGGCGCGGCAAAGGGGCGGAACTGGCCAGCGCCGCGGAAGCCCGTTTCGGCATGGCGGCTCCGGATGTGCCGAAGGCGGTCACCGCTTCGGACGTGACGCTCATCTGGTCAGGACCGGATCAGTTCCTCGTCCTGTCGAAGGGCGGCAAGCACGCGATCGACATTTTGAGACAAGCTTTCTCGCAATCCGCCTCGCTGTCGGACCAGTCGCATGCGCGCGCGCTGATCAGCGTAGCGGGAGCCAAGGCGCGCGCCATGCTGGCGAAATTGTCATCGATCGATCTGCACCAGGCGGCATTTCCGATCGACGCCGCTGCCGCCACATCGATCGACCATACCAGCGTCAATCTCTGGCGTGGCAATGACCGGCCGGACGGGCAGCCGGTGTTCAATCTTCTGGTGTTTGCAAGTTTCGCCGAAAGCCTGTGGCACACGATGCTCGACGCAGCCGCGGAGTATGGCGTCGACATAGGGTATTCAGGGGAGTTGGGGTAGTCGGCTTTTGCCGGAGAAAGGCCAATTTCAAATCTCGGCGCTGCCCCTCATTGCCCTGCCGGGCATTTCTCCCCGTAAACGGGGAGAAAGACGCTGACCGCAACGCTGGCGCCTTTTTTTGAACGTCGGTGATTGGCGAAACCGTCAATGAGAGTTCCCCTCGCCCCGTTTACGGGGAGAGGATGCCGGCAGGCAGGTGAGGGGCAGCGCGAACGCCCGGGAGATGGGGCTGAGCCGAATTCTAACCGCAAGCGGCTGCGTGCGACGCTTCACCTTGCTAAATCCGGCCTTGCTGCCTATTCTTGCCGCGAAAATAATTTTACGTACAGGCAAACTTGTTTCTTGAGACCCGGGTCGAGATGAGCCAGTCGCCCTACCCCGCCGTCGCCGCCGGACCGCCACGACCGAGCCTGATCCTGCGGCCCGGCCAGATGGGGCTGCCAGCCGGCATGGAGCGCTATTCCGTTCAAGGCAATGGTGCGGTGCTCATCGACGTCGAGGCGGGCGACATCGTCACCGTGCGCAATGTCGAAGGCGGGCAGGCCTGCGAGCTTTTGGCTTGGGACAAGAGCGGCGCTACCGGCCCCACCATTTTCGGCGAGAAATCGAACAGCAATGCCGCCGGCATCAAGGCGCTGCTGGCGGATGGCTACGACAGCCTCGCGTCCTTGCGCCAGGGGCTCGAGCGACGCCAGGTGCAACTCGACCAGGCAAAGGCGGTTCGCATCTTCGGCGGCACCACCCCTGCCGGCACCGAACAGGGTTTTGCCGTTGCCCGCAATGGCTCGATGCTGATCGCCGCCCCGGGCGGACCGATGCCGGTCGACGGCCACGACACGGCAACGCCGCTCAGCGTCATCGTGCGCCGTGCCACAATCCATCCGGCGGCGAAGTCCAGGCTTGGCGACCCGCTGGCCGACCCGGTGCTCGATTTGCGCGTCCATTCGGCGACCGCGGAAGCCTACTTCGTCAAGGCGGGTGACTATCTGCAGATCATCGATGTCGACGGGCGCCAATGCACCGACTTCCAGTGCTTTTCGGCGCGCAAGCTCGACAAGGGACGCGACCATCCGCTCGACGTGACGACGACCCGCACGCTGATGGGTTCGAGCTATCCGATGCCAGGCCTGCATTCGAAATATTACGACCAGGACATGGAGCCGCTGGTCGAGGTGGTGCAGGACACCTGCGGCCGGCACGATGCGTTCGCGCTCGCTTGCGCCGCCAAATATTACGACGACATCGGCTATCCCGGTCATCCCAACTGCTCGGAGAATTTCAACCGTGCGCTTTCCGACAAGGGTGTAACTCCTCGCGCGGGCTGGATGGCGATCAATTTCTTCTTCAACACGGCGATCGACGCGCACGGCGTCATGGTGTCGGACGAGCCATGGTCGCGGCCGGGCGACTATGTGCTGCTGCGGGCGCTTACCGACATCGTTTGCGTGTCGTCCGCCTGTCCCGACGACACGACGCCGGCCAATGGCTGGAACCTGACCGACATCCATGTGCGGACCTATTCCGGTAAGCATAAATTCTCGCGAGCGATCGCGAGACGCATGACGCCCGATTCGGAACCGAAAATGACCCGCGAGACATCATTTCATTCGAGCTTTGCCAAGCACACCCGCAACTTCGTCGAGTACAGGGGTTATTGGCTGGCCAATTCCTTCGCAAAAGAGGGCCCTATCGACGAATACTGGGCCTGCCGGCGGGATGCCGTGATCATGGACCTGTCGCCGCTGCGCAAATTCGAGGTCACCGGCCCGGATTCCGAAGCGCTGCTGCAATACACGCTGACCCGCGACATCAAAAAACTCGGCGTCGGCCAGGTCGTCTATTCCGCCATGTGCTACGAGCATGGCGGCATGATCGACGACGGCACGCTGCTCAGGCTCGGCAAGGACAATTTCCGCTGGGTCGGCGGCGACGATCTGTCCGGCGAATGGCTGCGCGACACGGCGACGAGCCTCGGCCTCAACGTGCTGGTGCGCTCGTCGACCGACCAGATGCACAATGTCGCCGTGCAGGGACCGAAGAGCCGCGACATCCTGAAGGAGATCATCTGGACTTCGCCGCTGCAGCCGTCGATCGAGGAGCTCGAATGGTTCCGTTTCGCCGTCGCCCGCATCGGCGGCGGCAACGGCATTCCAATCGTCGTCTCGCATACCGGCTACACCGGCGAACTCGGCTACGAGATCTGGTGCCATCCCCGCGACGCCGAGAAGGTGTTCGACGCCATCTGGGAGGCCGGCCAGCCGCACGGCTTGAAGCCGATGGGACTGCTGGCGCTCGACATGGTGCGCATCGAGGCCGGGCTGATCTTTGCCGGCTATGAATTTTCCGACCAGACCGACCCGTTCGAGGCCGGCATCGGCTTCACCGTGCCGCTGAAGAGCAAGACCGACGATTTCATCGGCCGCGAGGCGCTGATCCGGCGCAAGGAAAACCCGCAGAAGAAACTGGTCGGCCTCGACATCGACGCCAATGTCGCGGTCGGCCATGGCGATTGCGTCCATGTCGGCCGCGCCCAGATCGGCGAGGTCACTTCGAGCATGCGCTCGCCCGTGCTCAACAAGAACATCGCGCTGGCCAGGCTTGACGTTACCCATTCCGCCATTGGTACCGAAGTCGAGATCGGCAAGCTCGACGGCCACAGCAAGCGGCTGCCGGCGCGCGTCGTCGCCTTCGCGCACTACGACCCGCAAAAGACCAGACCGCGTTCCTGACGGCAGCATCCCTTGCCTTCTCCCCCTGTGGAAGAGGGTGGATCGGCGCGCAGCGCCGAGACGGAAGAGTGATGTTGGACGGAATGCTGTCGGTGCCAAGCTGGATCACCCCTCATCCGACCTCGCTTCGCGAGGTCACCTTCTCCCACAAGGGGAGAAGGCAAGAGCGTGTCCCACATCTGCGATGTGCACAGCTTCACAAAAACGCTTGACGTGAAAGCGTGACGCGTCGATCTTCACTCCCAAGAAAAAAATACTACTGAGCGGAAAACGCCTGAGGTCGTTCAACGCGTGCGTCGGTGACGCATCGCGAAATGTCGACTGTCGCCGATGGGGAACATCAAAATGGGGAATTCACGCAAATGAGCACGATAGTCTCTGCCCTGGTGCCGGCTGCCGAAGGGAAGCTGCACCGGAACATCGATTGGCGCGGTGCCTTCTGGGTGGCAAGCGGCGTTCCCGCCCTTGTGCTGTTTTCGATCGGCGGCATTGCCGGCACGACCGGGAAGCTGGCCTTCCTGATCTGGACCGTGTCCATGATCATGGGCTTCCTGCAATCCTTCACCTATGCGGAAATCGCTGGCCTGTTCCCGAACAAGTCCGGCGGCGCCTCGATCTATGGCGCCACCGCCTGGCTGCGTTATTCCAAGTTCATCGCGCCGCTTTCAGTGTGGTGCAACTGGTTCGCCTGGTCGCCGGTGCTGTCGCTCGGCTGCTCTATCGCCGCCGCCTATATCCTCAACGCGCTGGCGCCGGTGCCGCTGTTTACCGACACCTCGCCGGAAGTCCTTGCCTATATCGCGGCTAATACTGGGGCGAGTGCCGCCGACGCCATCACGGCGGTGAGCGCGGCCGCGACGCCGGCGATCCGCAACTGGACGCTCTACAGTCACACGTTGGGGCCGGTCTCTTTCACCTTCAACGCCACCTTCTTCATCGGCGCGGTGCTGATGCTGATCATCTTCTCGATCCAGCATCGCGGCATCCTGGGCACGGCCAACGTGCAGAAATATATCGGCCTGTTCGTGATCATCCCGATGCTGATCGTCGGCGTCGTGCCGATCGTCACCGGCCAGATCGACTGGGCGAATTTTTCGCCACTGGTGCCGCTGGCGGCCGCCTACGCGCCGGAGCCCGGGGCGTGGAACATCGCCGGCTGGACGCTCGTTCTCGGCGGCATGTTCATCGCCGCCTGGTCGACCTACGGTTTCGAGACAGCCGTCTGTTACACGTCCGAGTTCAAGAATCCCGGCACGGACACCTTCAAGGCGATCTTCAATTCCGGCCTGCTGTGCATGCTGCTGTTCATCCTGGTGCCGTTCACCTTCCAGGGCGTGCTCGGCTTGAACGGCATGCTGGCCACCCCGATCGTCGACGGCTCCGGTGTTGCCGATGCCTTGGCCGGCATGGTCGGCGGCGGACAGCTCATCCATAGCCTGCTGGTGATGCTGATGATCCTGGCACTGGTGCTGTGCATCATGACGGCGATGGCGGGGTCCTCGCGCACGCTTTACCAAGGCTCCGTCGATGGCTGGCTGCCCCGCTATCTCAGCCATGTCAACGAGCACGGCGCCCCGACGCGGGCGATGTGGACCGACCTGATCTTCAACCTGGCCGTGCTGGCCATCGCCTCGGCCGACGCGACGAGTTTCTTCTTCATCCTCGCCGTGTCGAATTGCGGCTACATCATCTTCAACTTCCTCAACCTCAACGCCGGCTGGATCCACCGCATCGACAATGGCCATATCGCGCGGCCATGGCGCGCGCCGAGCTGGCTGCTCGGCCTCGGCGCCATCTTTGCCTATGTCAACATGATCTTCATGGGCGCCGGGGCAAAGGTCTGGAACCCGATGGCGCTGTGGGCAGGACTGATCACGGCTGCCCTCATCATCCCGGTGTTCTGCTTCAGGCATTACATCCAGGACAAGGGAAAGTTCCCCGACCATATGCTGGCTGACCTTGGCATGACGTCGTCGGATCTCGCGGTCAGAAAGGCGGGAATCCTGCCCTACCTGACGCTGATCGCCGGCGTCGTGGTGATGCTGCTCGCCAACTGGCTGTTCGTCATCTGACCCCGCCTGAAGGGATCAAGCGCGCGATGCGCGCTTGATCCCCGCATGTTCGTGCCGATGATTACCCGCCGCCGAGGCGGGTTTTTCGTTTCAGGGCCTATTCGGCGGATCGCTCAATCGATCTTGATGAACACGCCCTTGGTGTTGAGATACTCGTCGAGGTGCTCGGCACCGCCCTCGCGGCCGTAGCCGCTCATCTTGTAGCCGCCGAAGGGCACGGCCGGATCGATGGCGTGATAGGTGTTCACCCAGACTGAGCCGGCACGGATTTTTCGCGATAGCTGGTGGGCGATGGCGATGTTGCGGGTGAAGACCCCGGCAGCAAGACCGTAGGGCGTGTTGTTGGCGCGCTCGACCGCCTCATCGAGCGTATCGAACGGCAGCGCCGAAATCACCGGCCCGAAGATCTCCTCGCGCGCGATCCTCATGTCGTCCGAAACGCCGGCAAAGACGGTCGGCGCGACGAAATTGCCGGCGGCCAGCGCACCTTCCATGAGGCGTTCACCGCCGGTGACGAGGGTCGCGCCCTCCGCCGTGCCGGCCTGGAGATACGAGGCGACCCGTTGCAGCTGCTTTTCGGAGACGAGCGGGCCGATCTCGGTCGCCGGATCGATGCCGTCGCCGATCCTAAGACCCTTGGCATAGGCCGCCAGCCGCTCGACGAATTCATCATGGACGGAGCGTTCGACGAACAGGCGCGAGCCGGCGATGCAGATCTGGCCGGAATTGGCGAACACCGACATCGCCGCCACCGGCACCGCCTTGTCGACATCGGCGTCGGCGCAGACGATGACCGGCGACTTGCCGCCAAGCTCCAGCGAGACGCGCTTGAGGTTGCCGGCCGAGGCGCGGACGATCGACTGGCCGGTTGCCGTCGAGCCGGTGAAGACGATCTTGTCGACGCCCATATGCTCGGCAAGTGCGGCGCCTGCCTCGGCGCCGGTGCCGGTCACGATGTTGACGACGCCTGGGGGAACGCCGGCCTCGTTCATGAGGTCTGCGATCAGAAGCGGCGTCAGCGGCGCCTCTTCCGACGGTTTCAGCACCACCGTGCAGCCGGTCGCCAGCGCCGGTCCGATCTTCCAGATCGAAGCCGCCGTCGGGGCGTTCCACGGGATGATGGCGCCGACGACGCCGACCGGCTCCTTGCGCGTGAAGGAGACGATTTCGCCCGGCAGCGAGTTCTCGATCGTCTCGCCGTGCAGGGACGTCGCCATGCCGGCGTAATAGCGCAGCATGCCGATGACGCGGTTGCGGTTGGCCAGGGTGCGCACGATCGGCATGCCCATGTCGGTCGTGTCCGAGCGGCTGATCTCCTCCCAGTGCTTTTCGAAGAGATCGGCGATCCTGAGCAGCAGCACCTGCCGCTCATAGGGCTTGTACCGGCTCCACGGCCCGTCGAAGGCTCTGCGCGCCGCCGCCACTGCCAGCTCGATGTCCTGGCGGTCGCCGCGCGGCACCGTGGCAATGACCGCGCCGGTGGCCGGATTGCGAGTTTCCATGGTGAGGGCCGAGCGGGCGTCGACCCAGGCGCCATCGATGAACATCTGGCGGTGGCGTCCGTCGATCGGCCGGCGCAGCGCCACCGGTGCCTGAGCTATGGTCATGACGTCCTCCTCCGGCGCTCCTGCCGGTGGGCGGATTTAACCCCTGGACGTCACATCTGCCAACAGCCCTATTCGGCCGCCAGGGGCAGTTGCGGCTGGTCATCGTTTTCCGCCCGTTTCGGCTCGGCGGCCGGCGCCGCGTCCTCGACCTTCTTGCGCTCCCGGCCGAAGAACAAGGCATAGCCTGCCGGAAGGACGAGGATGGTCAGCACCGTGGCAACGAGGATGCCGCCCATCATGGCATAGGCGAGCGGCCCCCAGAAGACGCCGCGCGAGATCGGGATCAGCGCCAGGACCGCCGTCAGCGCCGTCAGCATGATCGGCCGGAAACGGCGGACTGCCGAGCCGATGATGGCCTCCGAGCGTTCCATGCCGGCTGCGATGTCCTGGTCGATCTGGTCGACCAGGATGATCGAGTTGCGCATGATGATGCCAAGCAGCGCGATGACGCCGAGAATGGCGACGAAGCCGAACGGCGCGCCACTGATCAAAAGTGCCGCCGCAGCACCGATGATGCCGAGCGGACCGGTCGCCAGCACCAGCATCGCCTTGCCGAAGTGCTGCAGCTGGATCATCAGCAGCACGACGATGACGGCCAGCATGATTGGAGCTTTCGCTGCAATCGAGGCCTGGCTTTCGGCCGAATCCTCGGCGCCGCCCTGGATCTCGATGTTGTAGCCGGGCGCCAGACCGTCGCGCAGGCCCTGCATCTCGCTGTACATCTTCATGACGACATCGTTCGACTGCACGCCGTCCGGCAGCGTGGCGCGCACGCTGATGGTCGGCAGGCGGTCGCGCCGCCATTCGACGCCTTGCTCCAGCACCGGGACGACCTTGGCGACCTGCGACAGCGGCACGAAGCCACCGAAATCCGTCGGGACAGAGATCGAGTCGACCGCCGACAGCAGATGGCGACTTGCCTCCGGCTCGCGGGCGACGATCGAAACCGTCTCCTCGCCGTCGCGGAAATCATCGAGCGGCGCTCCCGACATGGTCGCCTGCAGCATCTGGCGGATGCGCTGCGAGGTGACGCCGAGCGCACGGGCGCGATCCTGGTCGATCACCAGCTTCATCTCCGGCACCGGCTCCAGCCAGTCGTCGTGGACGGCGCCGAGCAGCGGATTTGCCTGGAACTTCGCCTTCACCTCGTCGGCGATGCGGCGCACCTCCTGGCGATCCGGGCCCATGACGCGCATCTGCACCGGCCAGCCGGTGGGCGGCCCAAGGAACAGGCGGTCGACCTTGGCACGGACGGACGGAAAATCCTCGGCCAGAATGGTGCGCAGCTTGGCGATCAGCCGCTCGCGGGCCGGTTCGTCATTGGCCATCACCAGAAGCTGGGCAAAGTTCGGATTGCGAAGCTGCTGGTCGAGCGGCAGGAAGAAGCGCGGCGCGCCCTCGCCGATATAGGTGGCGATGAAGCGCTTGTCCTTGTCGTCCATCATCCTGGTTTCGAGCGCCTTGGCCTGCGTCTCGACTTCCTTGATGCTGGTGCCTTCCGGCAGCCAGAGGTCGACAAGGATTTCCGGGCGCGACGACTGCGGGAAGAAATTCTGCGGGATGAACTGGAACGCCCACAGGCTGGTGACGAAGGTCACCAGCGTCATGACCAGCACGATGATGCGGTGGCGCACGGACCAGCTGACGGTGGCGCGAAGCCGGCGATAAAAGCGCGTGTCGAAGACATCGTGATGGCTGCCGGCGTGTTTTCGCTGCTTGAGGATCATATGACCAAGCCACGGCGTGAAATAGACCGCCACGAACCAGGAGACGACCAGCGCGATGCCGACGACGTAGAACAGCGTGCGCACATATTCGCCGGCCGTCGAAGCCGCGAAGCCGACCGGGATGAAGCCGGCGGTGGTGATCAGCGTGCCGGTCAGCATCGGAAAGGCCGTCGAGGTGTAAGCGAAGCTCGCCGCCTCGATCTTGACCATTCCTTCCTCGAGCTTGCGTTCCATCATTTCGACGACGATCATCGCATCGTCGACAAGCAGGCCGAGCGCGATGATCAGCGCGCCAAGCGAAATGCGCTGCAGATCGATGCCGATCTCGTACATGATGGCGAAGGTGGCGGCCAGAACGAGCGGAATGGTGATTGCGATCACCAGGCCCGAACGCCAGCCGATCGTCAGGAACGAAACGACAAGCACGATCAGCAGCGCCTCGCCGAGCGCCGTCATGAACTCACTCACCGCGTCCCGCACGACTTCCGGCTGGTCGGCGATCTGATCGACCGAAACGCCGTAAGGCAAGGCCTCTTCGAAGCGGTGATAGGTCGCCTCGACCTCCTTGCCGACATCGGTGACGTTGAAGCCCTTGGCCATGACGACGCCGACCTGAACGCTGTCCTGGCCGTTGAAGCGGTATTTGCGCTGATAGGGATCCTCGAGACCTGTGGTCACGGTTGCGATGTCGCCGAGGCGCGTCACCTGGTTGCCGGCGCGCAGGCGAAGTTCGCGGATGTCGGCCGCCTCCGTCACGCTGCCCTCGACCGAGATGCGCACGGAGCGCTGGCCGGTGTCGACCGAGCCTGCCGGATCGACATTGTTCTGGCCCTTGATCGCGTTCTGCAGATCGGTGAGTGTCAGGCCGCGCTCGGCAAGCACCTTGGACGAAACGTCGACATAGAGTTTTTCCGGCTGGTCGCCGATGATCACGGCCTTCTCGACGCCGGGCGTGGTCAGAAGCATGTCACGCGCCTGGATGGCCAATTTCTTCAGCTCGGGATAGCTGTAACCATCGCCGCTGATCGAATGCAGGGTGATGAAAGTGTCGCCGAATTCGTCGTTGAAGTAAGGCCCAAGCAGCCCCTGGGGCAGCTCATTGGCGATATCGCCGACCTTTTTGCGTACCTGGTAAAAGGCATCCGCGACCTGGGTCGGATTGGTGTCCCCTTCCACCTGCAAGGTGATGATGGCGCTGCCGGCGCGCGTGTAGGAACGGACGAAATCGAGATGCGGCGTTTCCTGCAGCTTGCGCTCGATCTTGTTGACGACCTGGTCCTCCATCTCCTGGATCGAGGCACCGGGCCAGACCGCCTGGACGACCATGACGCGGAAGGTGAAATCCGGATCTTCCTTCTGGCCCATGCGCATCAGGCCGAGCGCACCGGCAACGATGATCAGGCCGAATAGGAACCGCGCAATGCTCGGGTGCCCGATCGCCCAGCGCGAAAGATTGAAGGGCCGTTTTTCGGTGGTATCGGTGGTCATAGCGCCAGTCCATCTGTCTGATCGTCAGCGCACGCACATGGCATGCCCACGGAGCTTCTAATGCTGGCTTCCGGGCGGCGAGGCTTTCCGAGCGGAGAGACACTCATCGCGGTGGGGCGCTAGGATCGATGTCGGGGGGTTACATCGACCTGGCGTCTCGACAATCGGGCGCCTGCCGCCCGGAAACCGTGAACCGCTTGACCTCGCGGCTTGCGCCGATGCGAGGAAAAGCCGCTTTATGCCTGGCCGTCAGCGCACGCGCTTGGCGGCGTCACCATCATCGTCCGCCGATGCGGACTGTTGCACCGCATCGCCAGCCAGCTTGACTTTTAGATTTTCGGTCATGAATTGCGTGCCCGCCGCAACGACGACATCGCCGGGTTTCAATCCTTCGGCAACATGCACGCCGTCGGCGGTGAACTCGGCGACCTTGATCGGACGCGCATGGACGGTCTCGCCGTTGCGGTCGACGGTCCAGACGATCTGCTGGCCGTCTTTTTGCGCCAGCGCGCTCAACGGGATCGATACGCTTTGCAGGCTGTTGTTGGCGGCCGAAGCCTCGATATTCGCGGTCATGCCGAGAAGCACGCGCGGATCGTTGGGCAGGCTGACGCGAACGGCAAAGGTACGCGACTGCTGATCGGCGCTGCCGGCGACTTCACGGACCTTGCCGTCGAGCGTCAGCGCTTCGTCGGACCAGAAGCTTGCCTTGACGTCCTTGCCCGGCTTGAACTGGGCGATATCCGTTTCCGGCACGGCGATCAGCACTTCCTTTTCGCCATCGACGGCAACGGTCACAACCGGCGTGCCGGAGCCGACCACCTGACCGACATCGGCGGCGACTGACGTGACGATGCCATTCCTGTCCGCCTTGAGGTCGGTGTAGAGGACCTGGTTCTTCGCCTGGTCAAGCGCTGAGCGGGCGGAATTGCGGGTGGCGACCGCCTGATCATAGCTGAGCGTCGCCTGTTCGAGCTGCGATTTCGAGGCGAACTTCTTGTCAAACAGCTGTTCGGCACGACGGCGGGCAAGGCCCGTTGTCTCGACCTGCCGCTCGGCGGCCTCGAGGCTGGCCTCGGCGCTGTTGACCGAAAGGTCGTAGTCGGCGGGATCGATGCGGGCCAGAACGTCGCCCGGCTTCACACGCTGGCCGATGTCGACCAGGCGCTCGGTGATCTTGCCGTTGATGCGGAAGCCGAGATTCATCTCGGTGCGGGCGCGCACCGATCCGGAGTAGGAGAGCTCACGGGTATCGTTCGCCTTGGCGATCTCGACGACCTTGACCGGCCGGACGATGTCCTTGACTTCCACTTTTTCTTGCGAGCAACCGGCGAGTCCAAGCGCCGCGACGACGACCAGAGCCGGACCAATGGCCGGCAGCCTGTTCATGATGGATTTGGACAAAGACACTTGCGTACTCCCGAACTGGAGATGGATTGTCGACGCCCGGAGCGGACGCCGCCGGTCATTTCTTCAAAGCCCTGAGGGCAAACTCGATAAGCTCGTCCGGCATCGCCCGGTTGTTCTTGGCAAGGCACTGGGCGACCATCTGCGGGTGACAGAGAGTGATGATAGCGGCGCCGAAACACCGCGAAGCGACTTCCGCGTCCTGGTCGGCAAACTCGCCGGCGGCAATTCCCTCGCGGATCACCTCCTCGACCAAGCCGCGGATCCTGTCGATATGCTTCTCGATGACATGCCAATCGCGCTCGATGGCGACGACGACCATTTCGTGCACCTTCTCCTGGTCGAGCATGGTGTCGCGGGTCCACTGATAATGCGTTTGCACGTAGCGGCGCAGCCTTTCGCTGGCCGTTCCGGAACTATGGCAGGCGTCGTAGGTCAGTTGATAGCAGGTAGCGAGCATGCGGCCGCAAACGGCCTGGTGGATTTCGACCTTGGAGGCGAAGAAACGGTAGATGTTGGCCGTCGACATGCCGAGTTCACGGGCTATGTCGGCGACATTGGTCTTGCCGTAGCCGTAGTGGCGGAACAGTCGCTCTGCGCAATCGAGGATGCGCGCAACATTCTCCTGCCGGACCAGGTCAGCCGTCGTGTCGAGGGTGTCATGCATCATTTATCATTAGCTCATTACGAGTGACGAATTTTGAATTTCGTCACTCGTAATTCGAAATCGCCCGCAAGTCAACAGGTGAATGTTACTCGTCTGGGCGACCGGTGACACCTGCTTATACAACCTAGGCGTGAACAGCGTTAACGAAGCCTGCTGGGCATCCCGCCGGTCCTTCAAGGTCCTCCGGCGGCACTCTGCGGCTCAGGTGATCAGCGTATTTTATTCGAGACGTGCTCCGCAGCGCGCAGCCATGCGTTACCATGCAAGCTGTGGAGATATGGCAAGCTGTGGAGGAGATATGGAATGACCGTGCTGCGCATCGTCTCGAATATCGCAACAGACAGCATTCCGGATGTTCGGGAGTTCTATACCGATCTGTTCGGGCTCGATGCCGTGATGGATCACGGGTGGCTCGTCACGCTGGCGTCCAGCGAAACCACCGTCCCCCAGATCAGCATCGCCAGCGAGGGCGGCTCAGGCACCCCGGTGCCTGATCTGTCGATCGAGGTCGACAATGTCGATGCGGTTTATCTTCGCGCAAACGAGATCGGTTGCAGAGTGGTCTATGATTTGACCAACGAACCGTGGGGCGTAAGACGCTTCTTCATTGCCGACCCGACCGGCAAGTTGGTCAACGTGCTCTCGCATTTTCGGTAGAGATTGTTCTGCAAATTGAACGGGCCCAATTGCGGTTCTCGGAGGACCATGAGCAGAACAATTCCATTTCATTTCGTCGATGTCTTCGCGGTAGAGCCGCTGACCGGCAATTCCCTTGCGGTGGTCGATGGCGGTGACGAGTTGGCGCTCGAGCTGATGCAGAACATTGCCCGTGAGTTCAACCAGTCCGAGACCACTTTTGTCCTACCGGCGACCCGGGCGGACGCCGATTGGAAATTGCGCTCTTTCACGCCGAAAGGCGTGGAGGTTTTCGGCGCAGGCGGCCACAACACGCTAGGGGCCTGGTGGTGGCTCGCTGCGGCGGGGCGGCTCGAGTTGGGCGATGGCCCGACATGGTTTCACCAACAGATCGGCGACTTGGTATATCCATTGGCCATCTGGCAAAGCCAAGGAAAACTCGAAAAGATCATTATGCGGCAAGAAGCCCCAGTGGCCGGCCGGCAGATCTCAAATCCTGGCGCCCTTGCCGCGGCACTTGGCCTAAATACTGAAGAAATAACGGACGTCGTGCCTTGCCAGGTGGTCTCGACCGGTGCTGCCCATCTCCTGGTGCCAATCCGCGATCGCCAAGCCGTCGACCGGATTTCGCCTGACGCCAAACAGCTTTTCGACCTGCTCAACGAGGTCGGCGGGGAAGGCTGCTACGTCTTCTCACTTGATCCGCCACTGCGGGGAAGCACAGCGTATGCACGGTTTTTCAACCCGACTGTCGGCATTGCCGAGGATCCGGCAACCGGTACGGCGGCTGGTCCGCTCGCCGCACATCTGGTTGCACACGGTGTTGCGCAGCCCGGCGTAATCAAGGTCGAACAAGGCACGGCGCTCGGACGTACCAGCATCATCGAGGTCGATGTCGATGCCGGCTCGGTGAGCGTGTGTGGACGTGGCATCGTGGTGGCGAGCGGGGCGTTTTCGATCTAGTTTCCCCGCACGGAGGATTTGGTTCCGAGCCCTGTGGACGGTCGATGCCGGCCGGTCGGCAGCCAAATCTCCAACGTTGGCGATTGGCATAGGCTACTACACCTTCGTCATCCTAGGGCAAGTAAGGCGCGGCGCAGAGGATCCATGCCGTGACATCCGCCGAAGAATGCAGCGGCTCAGAACGGCGCTTGCATCGGCAACGGCGCTGGTTACCTTCCACCATGACCGGCTATGCCACCATGACCGCGAGCCAGAAGTGTGGCGAACACTTCGACATTTGCGACGCCATCCAGCGCGAGAAGTCGCTGAAGCGCTGGCCGAGGAAGATCGAACTGACCGAGAAGACCAATCCAGAATGGTTCGAGTTTTCGCGGAACGGGGTAGCAGCGTTCGGTTCTGGGCCGCCGCATTCTTCGGCTTGGGTAACGGCATGGATCCCAGGGTCTGCGCCGCGTCGCTTCGCTCCTTGCTCCGCCCTAGGATGACGAAGTGAAGGGGTGTCTCAGCTAATCCTAGAGGTTTGCGATTTGCCGCTGAAGGGGGGCCCTGCTGGATCTTCTACCGAGTTGGCTCTGTAGCGAGGACGATCGGGAGGGCCTTCGATCCGATGCGATCTCTTTGCTCCGTTCAAGTTGGGCTTAGCTGGGGCAATAGTGATCTGCCACCTACCCCTTGGCCATCTCCCTCAGCCGGAACTTCTGGATCTTGCCGGTCGAGGTCTTCGGGATTTCGGCGAAGATCACCGCTTTCGGCATTTTGAAGCGGGCGAGCAGCGCGCGGCAGTGATCGATGATCTCGGCCTCGGTCGCCGTCCTGCCCGGCTTCAGCTCGACATAGGCGATCGGCACCTCGCCCCATTTGTCGTCGGGCCTCGCGACGACGCCGCAGAAGGCGACGGCGGTATGCTTGTAGAGCGCCTCCTCGACTTCGATCGAGGAGATGTTCTCGCCGCCGGAAATGATGATGTCCTTGGAGCGGTCCTTGAGCTGGATGTAGCCGTCGGGATGCATGACGCCGAGGTCGCCCGAGTGGAACCAGCCGCCGGCGAAGGCCTCGTCGCTCGCCTTGCGGTTCTTCAGATAGCCCTTCATGACGATGTTGCCGCGGAACATGACCTCGCCGATCGTCTCGCCGTCGGCCGGCGTCTCCTCCATCGTCTCAGGGTCCATCACCGTCAGATCCTCGAGCGCGGCATAGCGCACACCTTGCCTGGCCTTCCTCGCCGCCTTCTGTCCCTTCTCCAGCCCATCCCACTCGCCCTGCCATTCGTTGACGACCGCCGGGCCATAGGTCTCGGTCAGGCCATAGAGGTGGGTGACGGCAAAACCCGCATCGGCCATGCCCGACAGCACCGCTTCCGGCGGCGGTGCCGCGGCGGTGTTGAAGGTGACCGTCTGCGGAAATTGCCGCTTGTCCTCGTCGCTGGCGTTGATCAGCACTGACATCACCACCGGCGCACCGCACAGATGGGTGACGCCGTGGTCGGCGATGGCGTCGTAGATCGGCTTCGGCCGCACCCAGCGCAGGCAGACATGGGTGCCGGCCTGCACGGCCAGCGTCCACGGAAAGCACCAGCCGTTGCAGTGGAACATCGGCAGCGTCCACAGATAGACAGCATGCTTGCCCATGCCGGCATGGATGGTGTTGGCGTAGGCCATCAGTGCCGCACCGCGATGGTGATAGACGACGCCCTTCGGATTGCCTGTCGTCCCGGAGGTGTAGTTGAGCGAGATCGCATCCCATTCGTCGTCCGGCATCGACCAGGCGAAATTCTCGTCGCCGCCCGCGACGAAGGTCTCGTAGTCGAGCGAGCCGATCCGCTCGCCCTTGGGATAGGGGGCGTCAGTGGCGTATTCGGGATCGTCATAGTCGATGACCAGCGGTTTTACCTTAGCCAGCGCCAGCGCCTCACTGACGACATTTGCAAATTCGCGATCGACGACCAGCACCTTGGTTTCGGCATGGTCGAGTTGGAAAGCGATGACCGAGGCATCGAGGCGGGTGTTGAGCGAATGCAGCACCGCCTTGGTCATTGGCACGCCGAAATGCGCTTCCAGCATCGGCGGCGTGTTGGACAACATGACGGTGACGGTGTCGCCCTTGCCGATGCCGCGCCTCTGCAGCGCCGAGGCAAGTTTCAGCGACCGCCGCCAGAAATCACGATAGGTCGTGCGCTGGGGACCATGGATGATAGCAACATGGTCGGGAAAGGTCTTTGCCGCCCGCTCCAGATAGCTGAGCGGCGTCAGCGGCTGGTGGTTGGCTGGATTCCTGCCGAGATCCTGTTCGTAGGGATTGCCCATCCCGTTCCTCCCCTAATGTCTGATCGACCCTTCTACCCCACAAGATTCCGGCCCGTCACCACCAACAATGCCACGCTAGGGCACATTCGGCACAATGATGATCTAGATAGAGCAAGCGAAAGGGCATCGTTTACCCTCGCTCAGTTTGACTTTTGTCGACAGCTGTGAATAATGTCAGCGAGGAGATGGCATGGCGATCCGACCGGCAGAACAGCTTATCCACAAGGCCGCCTGGCTCTACTATGCCCACGGCTTGCGCCAGGACCAGGTGGCCAGCCAGCTCAAGATTTCCCGAGCCTCGGTCGCGATGTATCTGCGCAAGGCGCGCGAGACCGGCATTGTCAACATCTCGACCTCGACCCAGCTTTTCACCGACGATGTCATGGCGCGCAAGCTCGAAGACGCATTGAAGCTCGATGCCGTCTGGATAGCGCCGGAAAACGGCCATGTCGCCGATCCGTCGACCGACATCGCGGTGCTGGCGGCCAGCGTCTTTCTCGAACTGATCAAGAAGGGCGATCGCATCGGCGTCGCCTGGGGAAGGACCATCTATACGATCGCCGACATCATGTCCTATGCCGATCTGCAGGATGTCACGGTGGTGCAGCTCTGCGGCAATCTGGGAGCCCCCTATTCCTACCGCCCCGACCAATGCACCATGGAAATCGCCCGCCGGCTCAATGCCAAGGGACTCAATTTCTATGCGCCGCTGGTGCTGACGACAGAGGAACTGGCGCGCGGCCTGCGCGCCGAGCCGGTGATCCGCGAGCAGTTGTCGGGCATCAGTGCGTGCAATCTGGCGCTTTACTCGGTCGGCACCGTCGATGCCGACAGCCATGTCGTCAAATGCGGCGCGCTGACTGCCAGCGAAATGGAGGTGCTGCGTCGTGCCGGGGCTGCCGGCGTCATCGCCGGTCAGATCATCGATGCGCAAGGCAAGGCGCTCGACTGCAGCTACAACAGGCGGATCATTTCGGCGGAGCTGTCATCGCTGCGCAAGATTGAAAAGCGCCTCGTGGTGGTGCAGGAGGACAGCAAGTTCGGACCGCTGGTGGCGGCGATCGCGGGTGGGCTATGCACGCATCTGGTGGTCGGCGCCCGGATGGCGCGACGGCTGCTCGACCATGCCGGACCGGCAGTAGAAAAGGTCGCCTAGAGAACACAAGCCGCGGACGCATTGTCATCAAGGCGTCGCGGCATTCCTGTTTCACAACAAAACAACCGGACGAAGCGAACATGAAGAACCTGTGGAATGACGGCGACGCGGAGAAGCTGGTTGCCGACTATGCAACAAAGGGTGTGGCCCGCGACCTGGCGCTGCGCGTCTACACGACCAGGCTTCTGGGCGGCGAACCGCGGCTTGTCCTGCATGGCGGCGGCAACACATCGTGCAAGACAAAGGCCACCGATCTCGTCGGCGACGAATGGGACGTGCTCTGCGTCAAGGGCAGCGGCTGGGACATGGGCATCATCGAGCCGCAGGGCCTGCCGGCGGTCAAGCTCGGCGCGCTGCTCAAGGCGCGGTCGCTCAAAAAACTCTCCGACGAAGACATGGTGGCGCTGCAGCGGGTGAACCTGATCGATCCGTCTTCGCCCAACCCTTCAGTCGAGACACTGCTGCACGCCTTCCTGCCGCATAAATTCGTCGACCATACGCACTCGACCGCCATCCTCGCCATTGTCGACCAGGACGATAGCGAGGCGCTGAGCAAGAAGGTCTTCGGCAACAAGATGGGGTTCGTGCCCTACATCATGCCGGGCTTCGACCTGGCGAAGGCGGCTGCCGATGTCTTTGACGCCGACCCGACGGTCGAAGGCCTGATCCTCGACAAGCATGGCATTTTCACCTTCGGCGACGATGCCAAGCAGGCTTACGACCGGATGATCCATTATGTGAACCTCGCCGAGGATTTCATCGCCAGTCACGGCAAGCCGCGCAGCGAAAAAACCGCCTTGCCGGCCAGGCTGGCGAAGCCTGCGGAGATTGCGCCGATGCTGCGCGGCGCGGTGGCGGTGGCGCGCGGCGAAGGCCGCTTCGACCGTATGATCAGTGATTTCCGCACCTCGGACGCGATCGTCGATTTCATCAATTCGGCTGACATTGCCGACTATGCCGGGCGCGGTGTGTCGACGCCCGACCTGTCGATTCGCATCAAGACCGGACCGATGGCGCTGCCGGCGCCCGACGCGGACAAGATCGGCGACTACAAATCCGTCATTCGCCAGCATGTCGAAAACTTCGCCAGGGACTATCGCGCCTACTTCGAGACCAACGACGCGCTCGACGACGTGAAGCGGACTATGCTCGACCAGATGCCGCGCCTGACGCTGGTGCCGGGGCTCGGCATGTTCGGCCATGGCCGCACGCTGAAGGACGCGAAGATTGCCTCCGACGTCGGTGAAATGTGGATCGAGGCGGTGCGCGGCGCCGAAGCAATCGGCGATTTCCATCCACTGTCCAAGGCCGACCTGTTCCCGCTCGAATACTGGTCGCTGGAACAGGCCAAGCTCGCCGCCAACAAGCCGAAGCCGCTTACCGGCCAGGTTGTGCTTGTCACCGGCGGCGCCGGCGCGATCGGTGCCGCCACGGCAAAGCTGTTCGCCGACAATGGCGCTCATGCGGTCGTCGTCGATCTCGACGCGGCGAGGGCGACGGAGGCGGCAAAAAAGGCCGGCAACGGTTCGATCGGCGTCGGCGCCGACATCACCGACCCGGCGCAGATGCGCGCTGCCTGCGACAAGGCCATTGCCGTCTACGGTGGCCTCGACATCCTCGTCTCGAATGCCGGTGCGGCTTGGGAAGGCAGGATCGGCGAACTCGACGACGCCACTTTGCGCAAGAGCTTCGAACTCAATTTCTTCGCCCACCAGTCGGCGGCGCAGAACGCAGTGCGCATCATGCTCGAGCAGGGCACCGGCGGCGTGCTTTTGTTCAACACCTCCAAGCAGGCGATCAATCCGGGTCCGAAGTTCGGCGCCTATGGCATGCCAAAGGCGGCGACGCTTTTCCTGTCCAGGCAATATGCTGTCGACTACGGCGCCCACGGCATCCGCTCCAATGCCGTCAACGCCGACCGCATCCGTTCCGGGCTGTTGACCGACGCGATGATCGCCAGCCGTTCGAGCGCCCGCGGGGTATCGGAAAAGGAATATATGGCGGGCAATCTGCTCGGGCAGGAAGTGACGGCCGAAGACGTCGCCCAGGCCTTCCTGCATCAGGCGCTGGCAGAGCGCACCACCGCCAATGTGACGACGGTGGACGGCGGCAACATCGCGGCGGCGTTGAGGTAATGCATGTCGCTCAAGACGCCGCACATTTTCGAGCGGTACGAATGGGCCGAACGGCTTGCGAATTCGGCGCTTCGTAGCTACATTGTAGCTCAACGGCAAGGAGCAAGAATATGGCAACGGATACCGTGGTCCGCGCTCGGATCGATGCGGCGACAAAGGCAAAGGCGACGGAAGCCTTGGCGGCAATGGGATTGTCCGTTTCCGACGCCATCCGCCTGCTGTTGGTCCGCGTCGCCGCCGACAAGGAGTTCCCCTTTCCGGTGAAGGTGCCGAACGCAACCACTCGAAAGGCCATGTCCGAATTGGAGCAGGGCAAGGGCAAGCGTTTCGCCTCGGCCGACGAGTTGTTCAAGGACTTGGAAATCTGATGTGCTGGCGCCTGTTCGATCCGGACAATTCCGCCGTGATGTGAAACGTGCCGAGAAGCGTGGCAAAGATCTTGGCAAGCTGCGCGAGCTGTTGGGCCTCCTGCTCGCCGGCGATGAACTCCCAGCGAGTTATAAGGATCATCCACTGAAGGGCGACTGGAAAGGCTATCGTGACGCTCACATCGAACCGGACTGGCTCTTGATCTATCGTGTCGCCGGCGATGAGCTACAGCTTGCTCGCACCGACTCCCATTCCGATCTGTTCAATGAGTAGCCGAGGCGGGCACGCAACTTAGGATCTTTTGCGCTGCGGGCTGGAAACTTGCCATCCTCACCGCGGGACTATTGGACTGCAGGCTAAGCATGAAAACCCAACCCATGCGCACCCTTACCATATCCCTCACCCCGCAGCAGGCTGCCCGCCTGCAAAGCGCTGTCGAAGGCGGGGGATATGCCTCTAACAGCGAGATTGTCCGCGACGCCCTGCGCCTGTGGGAACAGCGCGAGGAATTGCGCGACTTGGAGTTGGAACATTTGAAACGAGCCTATGCCGACGGCATGACCAGCGGCAAGCCGGTGAACGTCTAACCCGCCGAGTTCATACGCGGTTTGAAGGCAGAATGCCGCGCCCGTGGCTAGATATCGGCTCACGCCGACGAAGCAGGCATTCAGACCTGGAAAAGAGCGGCCCGAAAGCCGCTCTTCCCTTGCGCCTGCGATGGTACGCTTATTTGGCGTTGGGGTTCGGCATCCAGGCCGGCATCGCGACATCGGCATGGGCGAACTGCGGCAGCTTGGCCGAGAGATCTTCCATGTTCTTGATGTCCTTGTCGATCAGGTCCTTTTGGGTGATCAGCGTCGGCGGCACGATGACGTTTTGGCCGGGGTCTTCGCCGGCCAAAAGCTGAGACAGGGCGCGCACCGAAACCTGGCCGACGACGGCCGGGTTGGTGGCAGCGGTTGCCGCCCAGGCGCTGTCGGGCTCGCGCATCGCGGCGATGTCGGAGGTCGAGATGTCGGCCGAATAGATCTTGATGTCCTGCGACAGGCCGGCCTCGTCGACGGCGATCTTCACGCCCTTGGCGAATTCGTCATAGGGCGCGAACATCACCTTGATGTCGGGATTGGCCGACAGCACCGAACGGGCCTGGTTGGCGACGGAATTGGCGATCGGATTGTCGAGCGTGCCGAACATCGCCGCCTCGTTGATGCCCGGATATTTCTTCTTGAACTCGACCCAGGTCTCGTTGCGGCGGTCGAGCGGCGCAATGCCGGCGACATAGACGTAGCCGGCCTTCCAGCTCTCGCCATTGTCCTTGATTGCCTGCTCGAGCGCGAGGCGTGCAAGGTCGCGGTCGGACTGCTCGATCTGCGGTATCTTGGGGTTTTCGACATTGACGTCGAAGGCGACGACCTTGATGCCGGCGTCGACCGCGCGCTGGGCGGCGTCCTTCATCGATTCCGTCAAGCCATGCTGAATGATGATGCCCTGGACGCCGAGCGCGATGGCCTGGTCGACCATGTCCGCCTGAAGGGCGGCGTCCTGGCGGCTGTCGAGGACGCGCAGATCGACGCCAAGCGCCTTGGCCTGCGCTTCGACGCCGGACAGATAGGCCTGGAAGAAGTCGCCGGTCGAGAGATAGCGGACCAGCGCGATCTTGACCGCGCCGGGGTTGTCGAACGGCGCCGGCCTGTCCTGCGCCATTGCCGGGACCTGCATCAGCAGCGCAGCACCGGCAAGCCCGAGTGTTGCCTTCGCCAAAAGTCTTCTTGTGATCTTCATGGTGTCTCCTCCTCTTGTTGAATTCAAATTTCAGCCGGTCGAAAATCCTATCCGTCGAAATCCTACCTGTTGCCCCTGCCGGAAAGGGCGAAGGTGAAGACCAGGGCAACCACGAGAACCACGCCCTTGATGAAATCCTGCGTGTAATAGGGCGCGTTCATCATCGTCAGGCCCTGCAGCAGCACGCCGACAAACACCGCGCCGACAGCCGTGCCGAAGGCGTTCGGCTTGGCGGCGCCAAGAACCGCGTAGCCGATGAGCGCCGCAGCCACTGCGTCGAGCAGGAGATTATTACCCGAGGCGATATCGCCGCGTCCAAGCCGGGCAGCGAGCAAAATGCCGCCGATCGAGGCAAAAACCCCCGAAATAATGTAGGCCCAGATTTTGTATGCCTTGACAGGCGCGCCGGCGAGCTCGGCAGCCCGTTGGTTGCTGCCGACCGCATACATCATGCGGCCGAAACGGGTGTATTCGAGAAAGAACCAGATCAGCACCGCAAGCACGAGCAGGACGACGACCGAAACCGGGATGAGGTTGGGGATGAAGAAATCGAAGCGGTGGCGGCCGAGCGCCAGGAAGGCGCGGCCGAACGTGCCGTTGGCGACCGAGCCGTCGGGCATCGTCATGCCGGTGGCGATCGAGCGGCCCTCGGTCGGGATGCGCTGCAAGCCGACGAGCAGGAACATCATGCCGAGCGTCGCCAGCAGATCCGGCACGCGCATATAGACGATCAGCCAGCCATTGATGAGGCCGACGACGACGCCGATCAGGAGACAGGCGACGACCGCAACGATGGCGTTCTGCTCCAGCACCACCATGACATAGGCGGCTGCCATCATGGCGCTGGTAGCGACCGAGCCGATCGACAGGTCGAAGCCGCCGACGACCAGGGTGGCGGTGACGCCGAGCGCCAGCACGCCGGTGATGGCGACGGACTGGAAGATGAAGACGGCGCTCTGCGGCGAGACGAAGCCATCGGCGGCGATGGCGAAATAGGCGATCAACCCGAACAGCAGAACGATGAAGCCATAGCGGATGGCATGGTCCCGCGCGGCTGCCATCCTTACCCAACCCGAACTCATGCCCTCTCCATTCCACGTCCCATTACTGCCCGCCTCACGCTGCACTGTGCAGCGGCCCGCCCGCCACTTCGGCCAGCAGCCGCTCGAGGTCGATGTCGGCATTGCGATGTTCGCCGACGATTGTCTGCTCCGACATCACCAGGATGCGGTCGGCGGTCTCCAGCGCCTCATCGAGCTCGGTGACGAACAGCAGCGTCGCACGGCCGTTGGCGCTCGCCCGCAGCTTGGCCGCGATATCACGCCTGGCTGAAATGTCGACGCCCTGAAACGGCTCGTCCAGGATGAACAGTCTTGCCGCCTGCGACATCCAGCGGGCGACCATCACCTTCTGCTGGTTGCCGCCCGAAAGCGCCGACATTTCGTCCTTCTCCGAGCGGCAGACGATGCCCAATTCCTGGATTTGCCGGCGGGCGATGGCGCACTCGACGCGGCGCTTGAGGACGCCCAAACGCGACATCCGCCTGTGGAACGGCAGGCTGATATTTTCCTGGATGTTGAAGTCGCCGACGATCCCGTTTTCGCTCCGGTCCTTGGCGACGAGAAAGACGCCGGCGGCGATCGCCTCGCCTGTCGACCCCGGTGCATAGGCTTTGCCGTTCAGCACCATGGTGCCGGACAGCGGCTTGCGCACGCCAAACAGTGTCTCGGCGAGCGCGGTCTTGCCGACGCCGACGAGGCCGGTGATGGCAACGACTTCGCCGTCGCCGAGCGTCAGCGAGATCGTCCTGGCGCCTTGCGCAATGCGCAACCCGTCGATAGTCAGGACAGGCTTGGCCGAATTCCTGGCGACGATCCGGTCGAGGTGCATCTTGCGGCCGAGCATGGCGTTGACCGCGCCTTCATAGTCGAGCGGCTTGCGGTCGAAAACGCCTGAGATGACGCCGTCGCGCATCGAGACGATCCGGTCGGCAAGCCGCCTGATGTCCGACATGCGGTGCGAGATGTAGAGGATTGCGACGCCGTGCTCGCACAGCCTGTCGAGCAGCGCGAAAAGCCGGTCGGCCTCGGCGCTGGACAGAGAGGACGTCGGCTCATCGAGGATCAGCACTCTCGGCTGATGCGCCATGGCGCGGGCTATCGCCACCATCTGGCGGTCGGCCAGCGAGAGATCGCTGATCCGGGCTCTCAGGTCGATGGCCAGCTCCATGCGGTCGGCAACCGCCTTTGCCTCGCGACTCACCCGGCCCGGATTGAACAAGGTCGGCGCGCCGCTGCCGCTCAGCCTGTCCAGCGTCAAATTGGTGGCGACGTCGAGGTCGGCTACGACACCGTCATTGATGTTCTGATGAACGGTGACGACGCCGGCGCGGATCGCCTCGGCCGGGGTATTTGGCCCGAAGTCTTGGCCGGCGAGGCTCATCGTGCCGCCGCCGCGCTCGTAGACGCCGCTGATGATCTTGACCAGAGTGGATTTGCCGGCGCCGTTGGCGCCCATCAGCACGGTCACTTCGCCGGCATGCAATTCGAGCGAGACGCCGCCAAGCACCTCGATGTGGCCGAAGGATTTCCTCAGGCCGTCCACGCGGAACACGGCATCATTGCCCATTCGTTCCTCCCTGACCATGACGCTAGGAGCTGTTCCGGCAATTGTCAACACGGTTGACAATTGCCAGAGAGCTTCCTAGCTTGGCCCGGCCGCCATGGCTCCACTATGATGCGAGTGCATATGCGGGAGGTGAGGATGACGCAGAAATTGCCGTTCGAAGCACTGTCGGTCGACACCCTGGCAGCACGCCTCGGCGCCAACGATGCCCTGTGTTCGCATATCGGCAAAGATACAAGCCGCTGGAAGGTCCGCGAGGTCGGCGACGGCAATCTGAACCTGGTGTTCATCGTCGAGGGCGCCACGGGTGCGGCCGTCGTCAAGCAGGCCCTGCCCTATGTCCGCCTGGTCGGCGACAGCTGGCCGCTGCCGCTGAAACGCTCCTTCTTCGAATATCACGCGCTGACGCGGCAAGACGCGAGAGCACCCGGCTCGGTGCCGGCGATCCATCACTTCGACGAAGGCCAGGCGCTGATCATCATGGAATATCTGTCGCCGCACATCATCCTGCGGCGCGCGCTGATCGAGGGCCGGCAACTGCCCAACATCGCCGGAGACATCGGCCTGTTCATGGCCCGCACCCTGTTTCGCGGCTCCGACCTGCATATGGCGACCAGGGATCGCAAGGCCGATCTGGCGCTGTTCGCCGACAATGTCGAGCTCTGCGACATTACCGAGAACCTGGTGTTCTCGGACCCGTATTTCGATGCCAAGATGAACCGGCATACGAGCCCGCAGCTCGACAGCGTCGTCGCAGAGCTGCGCGCCGACCGCGACCTCAAGGTCGAGGCGCAGCGGCTGAAGCACATTTTTGCGGCCAATGCAGAGACGCTGCTGCACGGCGACCTGCATTCCGGCTCGATCATGGTCACCGAGACAGAAACGCGGATGATCGATCCCGAATTCGCGTTCTACGGCCCGATCGCCTTCGACGTCGGCATGCTGCTCGCCAATTTCTGGATGGCGTTCTTCTCGCAGCGTGGCCACGAGCAGAACGGAAAGCGCGACGCCATGCGCGCCTATCTGCTCGACGTGACGGTCGAGACATGGTCGGTGTTCCGCAGCGAGTTCTCGCATCTGTGGCGAACCGAGCGCACCGGCATGCTCTATCAGCAAAGCCTGTTCGAGGATCAGGGCGACAGGCTCGGCGCCGAGCAGGCGCTCGACCACATGCTGCATCAGGTGTGGACCGACATGCTGGGCTTTGCCGGCGTCGAGGTGCACAGGCGCATTCTGGGCCTCGCGCACAATGCCGATTTCGAGACCATTGCCGACGCCGACCTGCGCGCCACATGTGAGGCAAAGGCGCTGAAATTCGGCCGTCATATCGCCGTCAACCGGCGCCAGATCCACAGCATCGACGAGGTCAACAAATTGGCCGCACTGATCGAACGGGAGAACAGGATTTGAACGTCGGCGACCGCCACTATCGCACCATCTGGCTGAGCGACGACGGCCGTTCGGTGGAGATCATCGACCAGCGCTGGCTGCCGCATGATTTCCGCGTCGAAAAAGTCGGCACCGTTGCCGGCATTGCCACGGCGATCCGCGACATGTGGGTGCGCGGCGCGCCGCTGATCGGCGTCACCGCGGCCTATGGCGTCGCCATGCAGATGGCCGACGACCCATCCGATTCGGCACTCGACGGCGTCTGGGAGGTCTTGCACGAAACCCGCCCGACCGCGATCAATCTGCGCTGGGCGCTCGATGAGATGCGCAATTTCTTGCGGCCGCTTCCATCTGGACAGCGCGCCGAGGCGGCTTACCGGCGCGCCGGCGAAATCGCCGACGAGGATGTCGGCCTCAACCGCGCGATCGGCGTCAACGGGCTTGAAATCATCAGGGAAATCGCAGCACGCAAAAAACCGGGCGAGCCGGTCAACATCCTGACCCACTGCAATGCCGGCTGGCTGGCCACCGTCGACTACGGCACCGCCACGGCGCCGATCTATCTGGCAACGGAAGCCGGCATTCCCGTTCATGTCTATGTCGATGAAACCCGCCCGCGCAACCAGGGCGCCCAGTTGACCGCATGGGAGATGGCCGGCCACGGCGTGCCGCATACGCTGATCGTCGACAATGCCGGCGGCCATCTGATGCAGCGCGGCCAGATCGACATGGTCATCGTCGGCACCGACCGCACCACCGCCGACGGCGATGTTTGCAACAAGATCGGCACCTATCTGAAGGCGCTGGCCGCCGCCGACAACGACGTGCCGTTCTATGTCGCGCTGCCGTCGCCAACCATCGACTGGACGGTGGGTGACGGGCTGGCCGAAATCCCGATCGAACAGCGTTCCAGCGACGAGGTCTCACTGGTCTGGGGCAAGAGCGCGAGTGGCGAGATTGCGCAGGTCCGCATCTCGCCGGAGACGACGCCCGCGGCGAACCCGGCCTTCGACGTGACGCCGGCGCGGCTGGTCACCGGATTGATCACCGAACGCGGCGTCGCCAGGGCTTCGCGCGACGGCTTGAAGGCGATGTTTCCCGGACGCTGATGGATCCTGCTCCCACGGATACTGCTGAGACGATTGGCAACGGCCCTAAATATCAAGACTGACGGCTCGCCGGACCCCTGAAAAGACCCGGCCTCGCCGGCAATGCCAAATGCGATGTCGATCCACCACATGATCCGACAAGGCCGCCACCAGCTGGCGCAGCCGACGGCGCGGGACTGCGGAATTGGCTCTCGTAAACGCGTACGTCCCAAACGGGTTGCCAATCCATGGTAGTGTGATTATACCAGTTACTAAGGTGACGATCGGCAGGGCCATCGTTGGAAATCAGGAGTAGGGCCAGATGACTACGATTGCGCTGTTTGGTGCCGGCGGCAAAATGGGTTACCGCCTGTCGACCAATTTTCGCGGCTCTCCCTACATCCTACGCCATGTCGAGGTCAGCGACGCCGGCCGCGAGCGGCTGAAGACCGGGCTGGGCCTCGACGCGGTCAGCGCCGATGAAGCCCTGAACGGCGCCGAGGTGGTTATCCTGGCGGTTCCCGACACCCATATCGGCAGGGTCGCGGCCAGCATCGAGGGCAAGCTTGCGTCCGGCACAATGGTGGTCGTGCTCGACGCCGCAGCGCCTTTCGCCGGTCATTTGCCGAAGCGGCCGGACCTGACCTATTTCGTCACCCATCCCTGCCATCCGCCTATCTTCAACGACGAGACCGACATGGCGGCCAAGAAGGACTATTTCGGCGGCGTCAAGGCCAAGCAGCATATGGTCAGCGCGCTGATGCAGGGACCTGAGGAGGATTTCGCCAAGGGCGAAGCGATCGCCAAGATCATCTGGGCACCGGTGATGCGGTCGCATCGCGTCACGGTCGACCAGATGGCGCTGCTCGAGCCGGGCCTTTCGGAGACCGTCTGCGCTTCGCTGCTGGTGGTCATGAAGGAAGCGGTCGACGAGGTCGTCGCGCGCGGAGTCGACCAGCAGGCCGCGCTCGACTTCCTGCTTGGCCACATGAATGTGCTCGGCGCCGTCATCTTCGGCGAGACCAAGGGCGTGTTCTCCGACGCCTGCAACAAGGCCATCGAGTTCGGCAAGCCGGTGCTGATGCGCGAGGACTGGAAGCGGGTCTTCGAGCCGGAAGAGATTGCAGCGAGCATCCAGCGCATCACCTGAAGGCGGAAGCCGCCTTTCCTTCTCCTCTCGTAGGAGAAGGTACAGGCGCGTCCTATGTCACCGCGGTGACTCTACCCGCCGCATCGAGGCGACAGCCGACTCGCGCCTGCCGAACCTCGACGCCGCCTTGTCTTGCATAGTGTATGCGCACCTCGATCGGCGCCGTGAGCGCGCCCCGACGTTGCTGCAACGGGCCCGCGCTTACCGCGTGAACAAGCACGGCGCCAAGCGGCGTGGCGGCCGACCCGATCGCCGTGCGGCAGGCGCGCACCACAGCTGGTGGGATACCGGGTTTGGCTTTCAGTGGCGCCATAAACGGATAGCCATAGGTGATCCGCGCCGACGTGTTGCGATCAGTTCCAGAAGGCCTGAGCTTGCGCGGCAGGATGGCGAATTGACTCGCAGCCTTGGCCTTGGTGGTGGCTGGCGTGATGCCGGCATTGCTGCTTGCGGCTTGCCCAGCGCCCAGCGCCGGGTTGCCTGGCTTACCTCCTGGAGCGGTGCCCGATGCGGACGAACGGTCGCCCACCCCGACACCTGTCGACAGGCCGCCGCTTGCGCCGCCGAGGTTGCCGCTGACGCCAAGTCCGGCACCGAGCGACCCCTTGCCCGCGCCGAGCGATCCGCCAAGGCTTGCTCCCCCTACTCCGTCGACGCTCGAGCCGCCCGCCACCGAGGCGCCTTTCGGGCCGGCGCTAAGGCCAGCACCGACCCCGACACCGCCAAGTTTGCCGCCAAGCCCCGCCTCAAGAGCCGAGGCAGGGCAAATTGCGATCGCGACGGTCAATGCGGCTGCGACGTATTTGTTCATCACCATATTCCTCCTGCGGCATGGATTCGGCCCACGGAAATGCCCTTCACGATCACGCCTCGCTAGGGAGCGCCGAGCTTCGGCGGTCGCGTCGGGAGCAACGCGTCGGGAAGCGCGATGGTCGCCACCAGAACAGGTCGCGATGGTTTTTTGGCCTTCACTTTGTGGTTTTCACGCAACCCCGATTGACGGGCTGGTCGCGAGCGCACGGACACATCTGCACGCGAAGCTGCGACGGCACGCGCTTTCGGAACGCGGTTGATACGCTCGCTGCGACGCTCATCCCGGGCCTTTTCAACGTCAATCGCCTTTCGAGCGGCGCTGAGCTCGCGGGCCAGGCCGACGGCCTTGTTGCGCTCCTGCTCCAACGCCACGCTCAGCTCCATCGAGACGCGGCTCGCTTCCTGCCTTGCCGCGTCGCGTTCCCGCCGGGCGCTGTCGCGATCACGAGCAGCTGAATCTGCCCGTTCGCGCTCCAGTTCGAGTGCGTCGCCAGCTCGCTTCAAAGCCGCCTCGGCCACCTGTCGTTCCCTGATGGCGTCGGTGCGCGCAGCCGCAGCCAGATCCGCGCTTGTCTTAAGCGCGTCGATGGTCTGGCGCGCCGCGGTGAGTTCGCGTCCGAAGCGCTCAGCCTTGTGCCGCTCCTCATCCAGCGCTCGCTGCGCCTCTGCCACAGAGGCCGCCATGGAGTGACGCGCTTCAAGCATGGCGGCCTTCTCGTGATCGGCGAGAGTGGCTTTGGCCTTCAAGCCTTTCACTTGGCTTTGCGCCACTTCCAGATCGAGCGCGAGCTCTTCGGCCCGTCGCCGCTGCTGTTTTAGCGCCTGTGCTTGTTCAGCCATCATGTCGGCTACCGCACGCGCCTGCGCACTGGCATCGCGGGCGCCGCGCTGCATCACGGCCAGTTCGGCTCGCGCCGCCGCCAAATCGCGGCCGTCATGGTCAGCGCGAGCTGGGTCACCGCGAGCCGGCTGCACGCTCTTCCTGAGCGCGTCGACTTCCCTCAGCGCTGCAAAGAGCTTTTGTTCCAGCGTACCGCGGTCAGTCCGCATCGCATCGAGTTCCCGCACCAAGGCGTCAGCCCGTTGACGCGCCGTCGCAAGGTTCTGATTGTGTCGCGCGGCATCGTTGCGAGCAGTCTGGCGAGCCGCAAGTGCTTCCGCGCGCGCTGCCGCAATTTCCATGCGAGCGGCGGCTAGCTCATTCAGCAATGCCCCTTGCAAAGTTTGCTGCTGCTCCGCAGCAGGCTGCCGAGGTGTGTGGGAACCGCGCACGCCCGGTTGCGCCTCGGCCTGGCCGTTCTCGACACTGGCACGTTGCGAAGCCACGGCCGAAGAGCCGTCGCTGGCTGCGTCAGCCGGCGGTTCGGGCGCTTCTTGTTTGACCTCCACCGAAGCTGTGAGGTCCGAAGGCGAACTTTGTATCAGTTTGACGGTTATGTCAGCCCGTTCCTGACGGCCGCTCCTGGCTTGCAAGCGGTCGGAAATCAGCTTTGCCAGCTCTTCCTCACGCAGACCTGCGGCGGCAATGCTCCCGATCAATGGAAGGTCAAGCGTGCCAGTCGAGTCGATGGTGAAACTATGGTTGAGCTGCAACGCTTCCAGAACGCCGTCGCGCAAGGCAGTCCATTGCCAAACGTGCAGTTCGATCGTGTCTCGCGGAGCAAGTCTGTCGTCAGCCTTCGGCCGACCGTGTGCCGCAGATCCCAGCAGCATGATGCAGAACGAAATGAGGCACAGCATGGCGCTGCAGCTCCTGCCGCACATGCCACGCAATGAAGCCAGATGCCGTCGGTCAGCAAAGCTTGGCGCGGGGCTGCAGGATGGCGGCCTGAAACTCTGCACAAAAGTCATAGCTGAACCTCACCGGCAACGCGACCCTTGCCGCGAACGGATTTCATTAGAAAAACCGCGCGCAGGCTGGGGTCGGGGAGAAATTCCACAACCACGACGCGACACTAGCAAAGCCTGCGCGTACCGCTGAGCACCGAATAAGGCTTAGGAGTATCTACTCCTTGCTTAATTACTGCGCCCTCACCCGTGTATCGTACCCCTTAAGGTGGTGGTTCACAGACCTGGCCAACTGCAGGCGTGTCGCAGGGAACGAAGCGTCGCTCTTGGTGGGATGACTCCCCGGTGGCGCTTTCTGCTCATCAGATACATATCATCTGAATTTGTGGTTGACTCATTATACCAGTTGGCTTAGCTGTTGGAATGGCTTTGGCCAGCCGAGGCCGGGCTGAAAATTGGGCAGGCGGCAGGTGGAGGGGCAGGCTGAAGACGGAACCGAGCCAGATGATCCGCCCGGGTGAGCCGGCAAATGACCCGATCCGCGACACCGGACGCGATCCGCCTGACAAACTGGAATGCATTTCAGCCTGGGCCGCGGAAGCACAGGCTTTTTCAAATGGGAGGAAATCATGAAACTCACTCGCAGAATGACATTTGCGGCTTTTGCCGGCATACTGGCGCTGGGCACCGCGGCACCCGCCTATGCGGCGGATCTCATTGCCATCATCACGCCCTCGCACGACAACCCATTCTTCAAGGCGGAAGCCGTCGGCGCGGAAGCCAAGGCCAAGGAACTCGGCTATGAAACGCTGGTTCTGGTCCATGACGACGACGCCAACAAGCAGTCCGAGCTGATCGACACGGCGATCGGCCGCGGCGCCAAGGCGATCATCCTCGACAATGCCGGCGCCGACGCCTCGGTCGCCGCCGTGCAGAAGGCCAAGGACGCGGGCGTTCCGTCGTTCCTGATCGATCGCGAGATCAACGCCACCGGCGTCGCCGTCGCGCAGATCGTCTCCAACAACTACCAGGGCGCCCAGCTCGGCGCGCAGGAGTTCGTCAAGCTGATGGGCGAGAAGGGCAATTACGTCGAGCTGGTCGGCAAGGAATCCGACACCAATGCCGGCATCCGCTCCAAGGGCTACCACGATGTCATCGACGACTATCCGGACCTGAAGATGGTGGCGCAGCAATCGGCCAACTGGAGCCAGACTGAGGCCTATGCCAAGATGGAATCGATCCTCCAGGCCAATCCGGAAATCAAGGGCGTGATCTCCGGCAACGATACGATGGCGATGGGCGCCCATGCAGCACTTGCCGCCGCCGGCCGCAAGGACGTCATCGTGGTCGGCTTCGACGGATCGAATGACGTCCGCGACTCGATCGCCTCTGGCGGCATCAAGGCCACGGTCCTGCAGCCGGCCTATGCGCAGGCTCAGATGGCAGTCGAGCAGGCCAACGACTTCATCAAGAACAAGAAGTCTCCGGCCGAGGAAAAGCAGCTGATGGACTGCGTCCTGATCAATGGCGACAATGCCGCCAAGCTGGAAACCTTCGCGCTGACCAACTGAGTCGGCGTGACATCAATCGCAAGGGACGAGCCTGCGGCTCGTCCCTTGCTTCCATTTCCTGGGTGCCCTGACCGCCATGCCGAACAAGCCGACATGTTGACAAAGCTGACTTGGCCGACCGTTGCCGCGATATTTGGCATCAGCCTGACCGCCTGCAAGATCCTGCCGACACCGTCCGCGGAAGATGGCGGCAATGCACCGGCCTTCAACGCGGACAAGATGGTCGGCGATATCTGGGCTGCCAAAATGCTGCCCTATCTCCAGCAGAAGGCCGGATCGTTTCCCGAGGTTCACGCCCTGGCGAAAGCCGATCCTGCGGCTGCCGGCGCCAAGTATGGCAATCCGAAGAAGCAGGCGAATTCGCCGTGGACCTTCGCGGTTCGCCTCGAAGGCAAGATTGTTGCGGCGAACACACAATCACGCGCGGCAACCATGGATGTCGATGCCGACGGTGACGGTAAGGCGGATGCACGGGTGCAGATCGGACCGGCGATGCGTGGCACCGCGCTGCGCGACAGCCTCGACTTCATCCAGTTCAACGATTTTACCAACCAGATCGACTTCGCCCAGTTCGGCAAGGCGTTCAACATCCATGCCGACAAGGCGGTGCTCTCCAAGCTGCCGCGCGAAGCGCTGGAGGGCCGCAGCGTCAGGGTTGTCGGCGCTTATGTCATGGGCAGCGGCCAGGACCTGCCGCTGGTGACCCCGGCGGAGGCAGAGGTGGGGCCGAAGCCATGACTGCTGCCGGCGATCACGATGTCATCCTGAAGCTGGAAGACGTCTCCAAGGTCTATTCGGGCACAGTCGCGGTCAAGCGCGCGAATTTCGAAGTGCGCAAGGGCGCGGTCAACGTGCTGGTCGGCGAAAACGGCGCCGGCAAATCGACGCTGATGAAGATCATCGCCGGCGTCGAACAGCCGACGCTCGGCCGCATTCTCCTGGAGGGCGAAGCGGTTTCCTTCTCCTCATCCGGCGACGCGGTGAACCGCGGCATCGGCATGGTGTTCCAGGAGCTGAACCTGTTCGGCAACCTGACGGTCGCCGAGAATATTTTCGCCACCCGCGAGATCACCAACCGGTTCCGCAAGATCGATAGCCGGGAACAGGAGCGCCGCGCGGCGGAATTTCTCGAGCGCCTGCAAGCCGGCATCCGGCCCGACATGCTGGTCGAGGATTTGCGCATCGGCCAGCAGCAGCTGGTCGAGATCGCCAAGGCGGTTTCGCTCGATGCGCGCATCCTGATCATGGACGAACCGACCTCGGCGCTGAGTGCGGCGGAAGTCGAGATCCTGTTCAAGGTGATCGCCGACCTCAAGGCGCGCGGCGTGGCGATCGTCTACATCTCGCACCGGCTCGAGGAACTGGTCCGCATCGGCGACTACATCACCGTGCTGCGCGACGGCCGCATCACCGGCCAGGAGAAGATGAAAAACGTCGACACGCAATGGATCGTCCGGCAGATGATCGGCTCCGACGCCAAGGACTTCGCCAAGGCCGACGGCCATGTTCCGGGCGATGAGATCTTCCGCGCCGAGGACATCTGCCTGCCGCGCGTGACCGGCGGGCTTGCGGTCGATCATGTCTCGCTGTCGCTGCGTGCCGGCGAGATCCTCGGCATATACGGCCTGATGGGCGCCGGTCGCAGCGAGCTGTTCGACTGCATCATGGGGCGCCACGGCCATGCCACCGGGGCGATCTTCATTGCCGGCAAGAAGGTCAGGGAACGCGACACCACGCGGCGCATCCGGCGCGGGCTGGCACTGATCCCCGAGGACCGCCAGCGCGAAGGGCTGGTGTCGATCCTCTCGGTCGCCAGCAATCTGACGCTGGCCAGCCTGTCGCGGTTTGTCCGCCTGTTCCATATCAGCGGCGCCAAGGAGAACCAGGCGGTGACGCAGATGGTGCGGGAACTGGCGATCAAGGTCGCCGATCCGGCGCAGGAGGTCTCGTCGCTGTCGGGCGGCAACCAGCAGAAGGTGGTGATCGGTAAGGCGCTGCTCACCGGACCGAAGGTGCTGTTGATGGACGAACCAAGCCGCGGCATCGATGTCGGCGCCAAGGCCGACGTCTTTCGCACCATGCGCAAACTGTCCCGCGACGGGCTGGGCATTCTGTTCGCCACCTCCGATCTCGACGAGGTGATGGCGCTGTCCGACCGGATCGCGGTGATGAGCAACGGAAAACTGACCGGCATGTTCGATCGCGCCGAGGCGACGGAGGCGGCACTTGTCGCCGCATCGGCGCTTGGCCACGGGCCGGTCCCGCACATGGAGAGCCACGCCCATGACTGACATCCCGGCCAAGGCTTCGGTTGCCTCCGCCTCGAGCGGCTCCGTGCTGCTGACGCTGATGAAGGCGAGGACGTTCATTGCGTTGATCGCCGTCCTGATCTTCTTCTCGATCGCGGCGCCGAATTTCCTGTCGGCCGCCAACCTGATCCTGATGTCGAAGCACGTCGCGCTGAACGCCTTCCTCGCCATGGGCATGACCTTCGTCATCATCACCGGCGGCATCGACCTCTCGGTCGGCTCGATTGTCGGCCTGTGCGGCATGGTCGCCGGCTATCTCGTGCTCAACGGCATCGACCTGCAGGTCGGCTACACGATCTATTTCAACGTCTTCGAGATCGCACTGATCACGCTGGCGGTCGGCATATTGATCGGCGCCGTCAACGGATTGCTGATCACCAGGCTGAATGTCGCGCCGTTCATCGCCACGCTCGGCGTGCTCTATGTCGCGCGCGGCCTGGCGCTGCTGTCGTCGGATGGCCGCACCTTTCCGAACCTCGTCGGCAAGCCCGATCTGGGCACGACCGGGTTTGGCTTCCTCGGCGCCGGCCGGCTGCTCGGCCTGCCGGTCTCGATATGGATTCTTGTCGTCGTAGCAGTTGGGGCGGCCTATCTGGCCAAATACACCCCGCTCGGCCGCCACATCTTCGCCGTCGGCGGCAACGAACGGGCGGCGCGGATTTCGGGCGTCAGGGTCAATATGGTGAAGATGTTCGTCTACATGTTCTCCGGCTTCTGCGCGGCGGTCGTCGGGCTGATCATCTCCTCCGAACTGATGGCCTCGCATCCGGCGACCGGCGAAAGCTTCGAGCTCAACGCCATCGCCGCGGCGGTGCTCGGCGGCACCTCGATGTCGGGTGGCCGCGGCACGATCGGCGGCACCATCGTCGGCGCCTTCGTCATCGGCATCCTTTCCGACGGGCTGGTGATGATGGGGGTGAGCTCGTTCTGGCAGATGGTGATCAAGGGCCTCGTCATCATCGTCGCCGTCGTCGTCGACCAGGCGCAGCGCCGGCTGCAGAGCCGGGTGACGCTGATGCAGATGGCAAAGGCGGGCTGACCCGTGGCGGAACTGCGAGGAGCGCTGATCGGCTGCGGCTTCTTCGCCGTCAACCAGATGCATGCCTGGCGCGACATCGAAGGCGCCTCGATCTTCGCCATCTGCGACCGCGACCCGGAACGGCTCAAGGTGCTCGGCGACCAGTTCGGCATCGTGCGGCGCTACGTCGACGCGGCGGCACTGTTTGCCGGCGAAAGCCTGGATTTCGTCGATATCGCCACCACCGCGCCGAGCCATCGTTCGCTTGTCGAGATGACGGCACAGAACCGCGTTCCGGCGATCTGCCAAAAACCATTCGCGCCGTCGCTTGCCGACGCCAAGGCCATGGTCAGGGCATGCGCCGATGCCGGCGTGGCGTTGATGGTGCATGAAAATTTTCGCTGGCAGTCGCCGATCCAGGCGGTGCGCGCCGTTCTCGACAGCGGCGACATCGGCACGCCCTTCTTCGGCCGGATCTCGTTCCGCTCGGCCTATGACGTGTTTTCCGGGCAGCCCTATCTGGCGACGGGAAAGCGCTTCATCATCGAAGACCTCGGCATCCACAGTCTCGACATAGCCCGCTTCCTGCTGGGCGACGTTTCGACGATCACGACCCGAACCGCTCGCATCAACCCCAACATTGCCGGCGAGGACGTCGCAACCATGCTGATGGACCACAAGAGCGGCGCAACGTCCGTGGTCGACTGCAGCTATGCGACCAAGCTCGCCATCGAGCCGTTTCCGCAGACGCTGGTCGAGATCGACGGCAGCGACGGCACGATCCGGCTCGAGCAGAATTACCGGCTCACCGTCACCGGCAGGAACGGAACGGCGGTCAGCGACGTCTCGCCACCGTTGCTGCCCTGGGCATCGCGGCCATGGCACAACATCCAGGAAAGTGTCGTCGCCATTCAAAAGCACTGGGTCGACTGCCTGGCGAACGGGACCGAGCCGGCAACCTCGGGCGCCGACAATCTTAGGACCTTGGCGCTGGTCGAGGCCGCCTATGCCGGTGCTGCAAGCGGTGAACCGGTGCAGCTCGACGCTTTGCTGAGATGACCGCGGATGCCTTCCTCCTCCATGGCACACCCGCGGTCGAGGCCGAGCCAGTCAGCTTGCTGCGCCGGCGCGCTCAGCGCGGACTTCGTCAACGGCAATCTGCGCACCATCCGCCATGGCGGTATCGAGGTGCTGCGCGCCATCGCCTATTATCGTCAGGGATCGCGACTGGGGCACCTACGAGCCGGCGCTGACGGATTTGGTCATCGACCAGGGCGCCGACACTTTCTCCGTCAGCTATTCGGCAAGTTGTGCCGGACCGGACGGAAGCCGGCTCGACTTTCGCGCGACGATCAAAGGTTCCGCCGACGGCCAGCTGGTTTTCGACGTGAGCGCGCTTCCCGAAAACGCTTTCGAGACCAATCGCTGCGGCTTCTGCATCCTGCATCCGATCGCCGGGCTGGCCGGCAGCCCGGTCACTGTCGAGCACACCGACGGCAGCGTCGTCGCAACGAAACTTCCTGAGCTGATCGACCCCTGGCAGCCTTTCAAGGATCTGCGGGCGATCACGCATGAGGTCCGGCCCGGCGTCACCGCGGAATGCCGGATGGAAGGCGATGCGTTCGAGATGGAGGACCAGCGCAATTGGTCGGACGCGTCCTACAAGACCTACGTCCGGCCGCTGGCGCTGCCTTGGCCCTACATGCTGCCCGCCGGCCGGACTGTGCGCCAGACGGTCAGTCTGCGTGTGACCGGCGACGGCAGGGCGCCGGCTGCCGCAGCAGCAGCCGAGCCGGTCCGAGTCGAACTCGGCGAAACCGGACCGCTGCTGCCGGATATCGGCGTGATCATCTATCCCGACGAGGTCGAGACGGCGCTGGCAAACCTGCAGACACTGTCCGCGCTCGGCCCGCAGCAGCTGATGTTCCATTACGATCCAACGCGGGGCCATGGTCTCGACGCCTTGCAGTCCTTTGCCCGGCTCGCCGCAGCCTACCCGGTCGAGACCACGCTCGAATGCGTCGTTTCCTGCGTTGGCGATCTCGATGCCGAGCTCTCAGGCGTCGCCGGCATGGTGCGTCAGGCCGGGCTGAAGCTCTCGGCTATTGCCGTCTCGCCTTCGGTCGACCGGCAGTCGACGCCGCCGGGCAGCGCATGGCCTGAATGTCCGCCGCTTGAAGATGTCTATGCCGCGGCGTGCCGCGCCTTTCCCGACATCCGCCTCGGCGGCGGCATGTTCAGCTATTTCACCGAACTCAACCGCAAGCGCGTTCCCGCCGATCTGCTCGATTTCGTCAGCCACTGCACCTGCCCGATCGTGCACGCCGCCGACGATCTCAGCGTCATGCAATCGCTGGAGGCACTGCCGTTCATCACACAATCGGCGCGGGCGATCTTCGGAGCAAAACCCTACCGGATCGGCCCGTCGACCATCGCCATGCGACAGAACCCCTATGGCGGCGCGACCAAGGCCAATCCGCACCGTCAGCGCATCGCCATGGCCGACCGGGATCCTCGCCATGCCGGGCTGTTCGCGGCAGCATGGACGATCGGCTATGCCGCGCGCGTCGCGCCGGCCGGACTGGAGATGCTCACGCTTTCCAGCTTCAGCGGATCGTTCGGCGTGCTCGCGGAATCCGCGGAACCCGTCGGCGAAGGCGAACCCCGGCCGATCTTCCAGGCCGTGCAGGGGCTTTGCGAACTGGCCGGCTTCAGGCACGTAGCGGCGAGGACGAGCGATGAGACGCGGCTGCTCACGCTGGCCAGCCGTTCTGCCGCGGGCCAGACCGTCATGTGGCTGGCGAACCTGACGGCGAGCGAAGTGACGGTTGATATTTCCGGGATCAAACGACGCCGCCTTGTGATGACGCCTTACGCGATCACCCGGATCGGGTGAATCAGCTGCCGGAATTCATCACATAGAGCGCGCGTGAACGCTCAAGATGCTTGATCATCGCCTTCTCGGCGCCGTCCGCGTCCTTCTGATCGATGCGGCCGATAATCTCTTCGTGCTCGGTCAGCGTGAAATTTTCCTTGCCGCTCCAGATCAGCATCTCGGTGTGATATTCCTTCAGCCAGCCAAGCATCGCTTCGCTGACCGCGACATAGATCGGGTTGCCGGATATGGCCGCGATCTGGGTATGAAACTTCATATCGGCGGATATGAAGGCTTCGGAATCGCCGCGAAAGCTCCGCTGTTCGGCAACGGTTGCCCGCAACCGCTGCACGTCTTCGGCGGTGGCCTTTTCGGCGGCTTCCCTGACCATGCCGCGCTCGAAGAAGATGCGGGCGCTCTTGAGGTGCTCCAGCGTGTCCTTCGACGACGATAGGATGATTTTGGCGGCGCCGTCGACCTGCTTGATGATCGACTTGGCGGTCAGCTGAAGCACCTTGGCCCGCTCGCCATGCGAGATCGCGACAAGGCCCATATTGCTCAACGCCTGCATCGCCTCGCGGATCGCCGGCCTGCCGACCGCGAAGCGCTCCATCAACTCGCGCTCCGACGGCATGTCGTCGCCCGGCTGCAATTCGCCGCTGGTGATCAAACGCTTCAGTCGCAAAAACACTTCGTCGGAAAGTTTGCGCCGGACGATCGGCTCCGAACGGTTCATCGTCGCGAATCACTCCCTTGACCGGTTCTGTTTAGCATCGTCATCACGATTCCCGGAATGCTCGGCCGAGCAGGATATCGCTTGCAATACTTATGTACTCATTATACCAGATTTCGAGGCTCAGGGAACTTTTTTCGGACTATGATCACCCTCACCTATCGCATCGAAACCCCAGGCAGCATCGACGCGCTGGCGGCCAAGATCGCCAGCGACCAGTCGACCGGAACCTTCGTCGCGCTGGCCGGCGAGACCGAGGAGCTCAAGGCGCGGGTGGCGGCGCGCGTACTGGCGATACGGCCTCTTCCGGACGCCGAACGCCCGTCCCTTCCGGAAGCCGGCGTCGGGCCCTTCAAGCGCGCGGATGTCGACATCGCATTTCCGTTTGATGCCATCGGCACCGATCTTTCGGCATTGATGACCATCGCCATCGGCGGCGCCTTCTCGATCAAGGGCCTGTCCGGCATCCGCATCGTCGACATGAAGCTGCCTGAGGAATACCGGGGCGCGCATCCGGGTCCGCAATTCGGTGTCGCCGGCAGCCGCCGGCTGACCGGCGTCAGGGATCGCCCGATCATCGGAACGATCGTCAAGCCGGCGCTTGGGCTGCGCCCGCACGAGACGGCCGAAATGGTCGGTGAGTTGATCGCCGCCGGCGTCGATTTCATCAAGGACGACGAGAAGTTGATGAGTCCGGCCTATTCGCCGCTGTCGGAACGGGTGAAGGCGACCATGCCGCTCGTCCTCGACCATGAGCAGAAGTCCGGCAAAAAGGTGATGTATGCCTTTGGCATCTCGCACGCCGACCCGGACGAGATGATGCGCAACCATGATCTGGTGGCGAAGGCCGGCGGCAATTGCGCCGTGGTCAACATCAATTCCGTCGGCTTCGGCGGCATGGCTTACCTGAGAAAGCGCTCCAGCCTGGTGCTCCATGCGCACCGCAACGGCTGGGACATCCTCACCCGCCACCCCGGCCTCGGCATGGATTTCAAGGTCTGGCAGCAGTTCTGGCGGCTGCTCGGCGTCGATCAGTTCCAGATCAACGGCATCGCTTCGAAATACTGGGAGCCCGACTGGTCCTTCATCAGTTCCTTCGAGGCGGTGACCACGCCGATCTTTTCGCCGGATGATTGCGCGCTGCCGGTCGCCGGCTCCGGCCAATGGGGTGGACAAGCCCCCGAAACCTATCGGCGAACCGGCCGAACTGTCGATCTTCTCTATCTCTGCGGCGGCGGCATCGTCAGCCATCCTGACGGACCGGGCGCCGGCGTACGCGCCGTGCAGCAAGCCTGGCAGGCGGCGGTCGATGGCATACCGTTGGCGGAGTTCGCCTTGAGCCACCCGGAACTGGCGCGGTCGATCGAGAAATTCGGCGACGGCAAAGCGGCCTGACGCCATGCAAAGCCTGCTTCTGAGCTATTATGGCGATGATCTCACCGGCTCGACCGACGTCATGGAGGCGCTCGAGCTCGGCGGCGTGCCGACCGTGCTGTTCATGCGTCAGCCGGACGAGGCCATGCTTTCGCAGTTCGGGCATTGCCGTGCCATCGGCCTGGCCGGCACCAGCCGAAGCGAGACGCCGCAGTGGATGGACATGCATCTCAAGCGCGCCTTCGCCTGGCTGAAGACCCTGAACGCCGAGATCTGCCACTACAAGGTCTGCTCGACCTTCGATTCCAGCCCGACGATCGGCAGCATCGGCCGGGCTATCGAGATCGGCCGCTCGGTTTTCAGCCAGGCCAGCGTGCCGCTTGTGGTCGGCGCGCCACAGCTCAAGCGCTACACCGCCTTCGGCCATCTGTTTGCTGCCTACCGCGAAAAATATTTCCGTATCGATCGCCACCCGGTGATGAGCCGCCACCCGACCACGCCGATGGATGAATCCGACCTGCTGATCCATCTGTCGCGCCAGACGGACCTCACCTCGGGACTGGTCGACCTGGCGACGCTGCAGTCAGCGTCCCGGTCGAAAGCGTTCGATCGCCTGACCGAAAATGGCACCAGAATCGTGCTTTTGGATGTCGACAGCCTGGAAAGCCAGGCGCTTGCCGGCAAGGAGATATGGCGCGTTCGCCGGCCGGGCGGTACATTCGTCGTCGGCTCGTCGGGCATCGAATATGCACTGCTGGCCGAATGGGCCGCCAACCGGACCGTCCGTGCCGAGCCCAGCTTTTCGCCGCCGGGTGCGGCCGACCGGATCGCGGTGGTCTCGGGCAGCTGCTCGCCGACGACGGAACGACAGATCCGGCATGCTTTGACGGACGGTTTCGACGGGGTCGAGGTGGACCCTGTCGAACTGGTTTCCGAAGCCTCCAGCGATGCGATTGCGCGCGCGGCAGCAAGCGGGCGTGCCAGCCTGGAAGCCGGTCGCAGCGTCGTCCTCTACACAGCCCTCGGCCCCACAGCCGTCCGGGGCGCCGAAATCGACCGGCAGGAAGGCGCCCGCCATAAGCTTGGCCGCGGCCTCGGCGAACTTCTTCGCGAGCTGACGATCGAGCAGAAATTGCAGCGCGTGGTCATTGCCGGCGGCGATACGTCGAGCCATGCGCTCGGCCAGATGGGCGTCGATGCGCTGACGGTCAGGATGCCGCTGCCCGCCTCGCCGGGCTCGCCGCTTTGCGTCGCCCACTCGCGCGTCAAGGCGATCGACGGACTGGAGATTGCCCTCAAGGGCGGGCAAGTCGGAACCGATCGCTATTTCTGCGCCATCCGCGATGGGCTCGGCGGCTGACAGCAGGCGCGCTGGATTTGGCTGATCTCACGACTTCTTGAACACGGCGCGGTTACCAACGCCAGATGCCTGCCCCACATAAGGCGCCTTACGCGCAGCGGCGGGGCGGCGTAAACGCTCAAGCGGGGCTGGATCACGGCTCCGCGAATGAACCAGCGGGATGCCGCGATGTCATTCAGACCATTGCTTGGTGACGGACGGGTTCGCAGCCAGGGGGAGAAGTCGGAGCCCCTGCAAACCGCGTCATGGGGAAGCTCCTCGATCGTTTTCGACAACCGGCGGTGGGCGTGCCGCGAGGCGGAGCTGCGCTGGACAGCCCCTCATCATCTGATCGTGCTGACCGAAGAAGGCGGAACTTCCCATACATCTATCCGGCACGAGGCAAAATCGCTGTACGACGGAATGGACCGTCCCGGAGCCCTCACCTTCGTCCCCGCAGGCGCCGAGCGGCAGGGCTTCTATCGCGATGTAGACCTCTCCTACTCAGCCCTGTGGATCGATCCCGATATCAGGCTTCCCGGCTGCGAACGCCTGAGAGACCTGCCGATCCTGGTGAACAGGGAAGACGTGGTGATCGCCACGCTGCTGAGTTCGCTTCGCGACGAGATGGCACTCGGCCACAAGCCGGACACCGCCTATATCGAGCATCTGGTCGCCCTGGTCAGCCTCCGCGTGGCCACCCTGAACCGGGAGCAACACCCGTCAGTGCGTCACGGCTGTCTCAGCCGTCGCGCGCTTGGTCGAGTTCAGGCTTACATCGATGCCCATATGAATGCCGACGTTTCGCTAAGCGAGTTGGCAGCCGTCGCGGGCATGGCCGTCGACAGTTTTGCACGCCGATTCAAGGCGACGACCGGGCTTGCACCCTATGCCTATGTGATCGAGGAACGCGTGCGGCGAGCCGAGATACTGCTGCGCGAAACGGGTTTGTCGATCGGCAGCATTGCCTTTCGGCTCGGCTTTTCAAGCCAGAGCCACTTCACCACGACGTTCCGGCGTCTCAGGGGCATGACGCCTCGGGCCTATCGGGTGAATTCTTCTCCGGAATCCTGATATTGCCGCCGGTTTCATGAAAGAAAGCCGCCGCGCGCCTTCCCACCTCCAAGGTCGATGAGTGACAGAACTGCGACTGGGAGATCATGCATGGCCAAAACAGACACAAGGAGCAGGCCGACTCGTCGAACGGTTCTGGAGGGCGGGGTGGCGACCGGCGTGCTGCTGGCTACCAGTATACCGGTATACGCGGAGCCGGCCGGCGCCGTTGCGGCGGCCGCATCGCCGACGCCGGCGCCGACGATGCCGATGTCGCTGCGGATCAACGCCAAGGATTTTGCCGTCGAGCTCGACCCGCGGACGACGCTGCTCGACGCGCTGCGCAACCATCTCGGCCTCACCGGCTCGAAGAAAGGCTGCGACCACGGCCAGTGCGGCGCGTGCACGGTGCTGGTCGATGGGCGCCGGATCAATTCCTGCCTGACGCTTGCGGCAATGCATGAAGGCGACGAGATCACCACGGTCGAGGGCCTGTCCGAGGGCGACCGGCTGCATCCGGTGCAGGCCGCGTTCGTTGCCCGCGACGGCTTTCAGTGCGGCTACTGCACGCCGGGCCAGATCTGCTCGGCGGTCGCTATGCTGGGCGAGGCCAGGGCCGGCTGGCCGAGCCATGCGAGCGCCGACCTGGCAGCGGTTTCCGTCGCCCTAACCGATGCCGAGATCCGCGAGCGGATGAGCGGCAACATCTGCCGTTGTGCCGCTTATCCGAACATTGTCGCTGCAATCCGCTACGCGGCAGAGGGGGCGTGAGCAATGCAGTCCTTCACTTATGAACGTGCGGCAAGTGCCGAGCAGGCAGCCGCCGCGGTCGCGGCGCGGCCGGACGCCAAATTCATCAGCGGCGGCACCAACCTGCTCGACCTGATGAAGCTCGAGATCGAGCGCCCAGCGCATCTCGTCGACATCAGCCGGCTGCCGCTCGATCGGATCGAGGAGACGGCGGCGGGCGGGCTTCGGGTCGGCGCCCAGGTCCGCAACAGCGATCTTGCCGCCGATCCGCGGGTGAGATCGCGCTATCCGATGCTCACGCAAGCGCTGCTGGCGGGAGCATCCGGCCAGATACGCAACAAGGCCTCGACCAGCGGCAATCTCCTGCAGCGCACGCGCTGCCCCTATTTCTACGACCGCAGCATGCCTTGCAACAAGCGCGAGCAAGGTTCGGGCTGCGCGGCGCTGCAGGGCTTCAATCGCATGCACGCCGTGCTCGGCGCCAGCCAGGCTTGCATCGCGGTCCATCCCTCCGACATGGCGGTCGCCATGGCCGGGCTCGACGCCAGGATCGAGACCATATCGCCCGGCGGCGAGACCCGCACGATGCCGATCGGCGATCTCCATCGATTGCCCGAGGCGACGCCGCATGTCGAGACCGTGCTCGGCCACGGCGAGATGATCGCCGCGGTCAACCTGCCGCCGCCACCGCCCGGCCGGCAGGTTTACCGGAAGCTGCGCGACCGTGCCTCCTACGCCTTCGCGTTGGTATCGGTGGCGGCAATCGTCGAGAAAAGCGGCGATCGTATCCAAAGAGCTCGGATCGCCATGGGCGGCGTGGCCGCCAAGCCCTGGCGCGCGACGGAGGCAGAGCGCACCCTCGCTGGAGCGGTGGCGTCCGACGGCGCCTTTACCGACGCGGCCGAAGCCGCGCTCGCCGGAGCCGTCGGATATGGCGGCAATGATTTCAAGATCCCGCTGGCGAAACGGACGATGCGGCACACGCTCGCTGCTGCCGCCGAGAGTGCATGAGGTGACATGATGACAGAGACGAAGACCTCGAACCGTTCTCGCGAAACACGCAGCGGCGTCATCGGGCGTCCATTCGATCGCATCGATGGTCCGCTCAAGGTGAGAGGCGATGCCACCTACGCCTACGAGAATACGCTGGAGCGTACAGCCTTTGGCTATATTCTCGGCGCTGCCGTCGCCAAGGGGCGCATTGCCGAGATCGACACGGCCGAAGCCGAACGGGCGCCGGCAGTGCTGCTCGTCATGACGCACCGGAATGCGCCGGCCCAGCCGGATTTCGGCCCGACAGTCACGCCGACGGTGCCGGAGGTCTTCACCCGCGCCCGGCCCGCACTCAACAGCGAGCGGGTGCGCTATTACGACGAGCCCGTCGCGCTGGTCGTTGCGGAGACGTTCGAGGCGGCACGCGCCGGCCTCATCAAAGTGCGCTACGACGAGGAGCCGGGCCTCTACGATCTGCCGGGACATGTGGCCGACGCCTACGCACCAAAGCGGACCAATGCCGGCTTCGAGACCGACAGCGTCATCGGCGACTTCGAGAGCGCCTTTGCCGCGGCTCCGGTCAAGGTCGATGCCACTTACCGGACGCCCTTCGAACATCACAATCCGATGGAGCCCCATGCGACGCTCGCCGCCTGGTCAGGCAACGAGCTGACGATCCATACATCGGCGCAAACCCTGGCGAATTTCCGGGCGGGGGTCGCCAGCACGCTTCGCATCCCGCCCGAGCGCGTGCGCATCATCAGCCCGTTCATCGGCGGCGGCTTCGGCTCCAAGCTGATTGCCCATGCCGATACGATCCTGGCCGCGCTTGCAGCGCAGGTCCTGCAGCGTCCCGTCAAGATCGCGCTGACGCGACAACAGATGTTCGCCAATGCCGGTCATCGCGCAGAGATGATCCAACAGGTGCGTCTCAGCACGGACATCGACGGGCGGCTCACCGGGATCGCGCACGACGTCTGGTCGGCAACGTCCAGCTTCGAGGAGTACTGCGAGCAAACGGCAGTTTTTGCCCGCTCGCTCTATGCGGCGCCGAACCGTATCACCCGCCATCGCCTGGTCCCGCTGGATATCAACCGCGGCGAATGGATGCGCTCGCCCGGCGAAGCGCCCGGCATGCTGGCCTTCGAATGCGCCATGGATGAACTCGCCGAGCGGCTCGGACTGGACCCGATCGAACTCAGGATCCGCAATGAACCGGCACAGGATCCAGAGCGCGGCGTGCCGTTCTCCACCCGCAATCTCGTCGCCTGCATGGAGGAAGGCGCCCGCCGTTTCGGCTGGGAGCGGAGAAACCCGACGCCGGGCCGCGCCCGAGAGGGCCGCAAGCTCATCGGCTACGGCATGGCGGCGGCGATCCGTCCGAACTACATCGGCGCGGCGACGGCGCGCGTTGCGATCGACCGCGACGGTCGGGTGACGGCGCGGCTCGACATGACCGATATCGGGGACCGGCACTTATACGATCCTGACCCAGATCGCCGCGGACAGCCTCGGCGTGCCGATCTCGTCCATCAAAGTGGAGCTTGGCGACAGCCGCTTCCCGCGTACCGCCGGCTCCGGCGGGTCCTGGGGCGCGGCAAGCGCAGGGTCGGCGCTGCACAACGCCTGCAACGCCCTTAGGGAACGGATATTGGAGGCAGCGCAGTCGAGCGAGGCCTCGCCGTTGCGCGGCGCCAATGCCGCCGAGGCGAGCTTTGCCGACGGCGAGGTCAGCGTCGGCCAGCGTTCGGCAAGCCTGGCCGAGCTCGTACGACGGATCGCTCCCGACGGGTTCGAAGCAGAGGGTTCCGTGGCCGCTGGGGCTGCCACCCCGTCGTACAAGGCTTACTCGCAGCATTCCTATGGCGCGCATTTCGCCGAGGTCGCTGTCGATTGCGATACCGGGGAGATCCGCATGCGCCGGATGCTCGCGGTGATGGGCGCTGGCCGTATCCTCAACCCCAAGACCGCGCGCTCGCAAATCATCGGCGGCATGACCTGGGGAATCGGTGCGGCGCTGATGGAGCAGACGGTGCTCGACCGGCGCTACGGCCACTTCGTCAATCACGATCTTGCCGAGTATCACGTCCCGGTCAACGGCGACGTCCCCGAGATGGAGGTGGTCTTCCTCGAGGAACATGACGGCAAGGCCAATCCATTCGGCGCGAAGGGGATCGGCGAGCTCGGCGTCTGCTGTGCGGGGGCAGCTGTCGCCAACGCCATCTACAACGCGACTGGCGTGCGGGTGCGTGAATTTCCCATCACCCTGGACAAGCTGCTGCCTGCCTTGCCGGTGATCGCCATTTGACGCGGCAAGTTATCAGCTCCTGCCACCGCTTCTTCTTCGGGCATTTTAAGCTCAAGGACAAAGAGGCAGCCAATCCCTGCGTGCAGGTCCTGGCCCCGCCGGAACATATTGCCGCGTGAAATGTCCGACCCCGGGTGGAAATTCCGGTAACACGCTGTACTATCTGCGAAAATACCGAAATCGGGAGGTTGCCGGTGCAGACCAAGAAGATCATCAACGACGGCAACCGCACTGTCGACGAGATGCTGGAGGGCATTCTGGCCGCGCATCCCCGCCATCTCAAAAGCGCGGAGGGCAGCCCACGCTCGATTGTCGCCCGCGATGGACCGCGCCTGGGCAAGGTTGGCCTCGTCATCGGCGGCGGCTCCGGCCACGAGCCGACCTTCCTCGGTTTCGTCGGCAAGGGGCTGGCCGACGCAGCGGCGATCGGCAACGTCTTCGCGTCGCCGCCGCCGGACCCGATCCTCGAATGCGCCAAGGCGGCCAGCGGCGGCGCCGGCGTGCTGTTTATGTATGGCAACTATGCCGGTGACGTGATGAACTTTGACATGGCCGCAGAGATGGCAGCGATGGATGACATCCAGGTGCGCACCGTGCTGACCACCGACGACGTGGCATCGGCGCCGCGCGACCAGAGGCAAAAGCGCCGTGGTGTCGCCGGCAATTTCTTCATCTTCAAGGCCGCCGGTGCCGCCTGCGAGCGGATGCTGTCATTCGACGAATGCGAGCGTATCGCCAGGAAGGCCAATGATCACACCTTCACCATGGGCGTGGCGCTGTCGCCCTGTTCGCTGCCGCAGACCCGCCGGCCGAATTTTGAGATCGGACCGGATGAGATGGAGATCGGCATGGGCATCCATGGCGAGCCGGGCATCGCCCGCGGAAAATTGAAAACCGCCGACGAGATCACCGACGAGATGCTGGACAAGATCCTCGATGAGATGGCGCCGGCACGCGGCGACAAGGTCGCCGTGCTCGTCAATTCGCTTGGCTCGACGCCGCTGATGGAGCTCTACATCATGAACCGGCGCGTCAAACAGCGGCTCGATGACATCGGCGTGTCAGTTCACGCGACCTGGGTCGGCAATTATTGCACCTCGCTCGAAATGGCCGGCGCCTCGGTGACGCTGATGTATCTCGACGCCGAATTGCAGACGATGCTCGACCATCCTTGCGACTGCGCCATGTTCCGCGCCGGCTGAAAGGGTGCATCCATGACATCCATCGATGCAGCCGGCTTGAAAACAATGTTCGATGCGATCGCGGTGGCGATCGAAGCCGACAAGGACAGGCTCTGTCAGCTCGACGGGGTCATCGGCGACGCCGATCATGGCATCGCCATGGCGCTCGGCTTTGGGGCGGTGCGCGATGCGCTCGCGCCGCTGGACGTTTCGGCGACCGAGCCGACTGTTCTCCTCAACACTGCGGCGAAGTCGTTCCTCAACGCCGTCGGCGCCTCGTCGGGCCCGCTCTACGCGACGGCCTTCATGCGTGGTGCGGCTGCCGTCAAGGGCAAGGCGACCCTGGCGGGCGCCGACGTCGTCGCCCTGTTCCAGGCGATGGCGCAAGGCATCCAGGATCGCGGCAAGGCGGAGATCGGCGAGAAGACGATGGTCGACGCCTGGCTGCCGGCGGCGCAAGCCGCGGCCGCTACCCATGCCGCCGGCAAGACCCTGTCCGAAAGCCTGGCAGCCGCCCTCGAAGCAGCCGAGCGGGGCGCCGAGGCGACCAAGGATATGATCGCCGCGAAGGGCCGCTCGTCGCGGCTCGGCGAGCGGTCGCTCGGACACATCGACCCCGGCGCGGCGTCGGCGGTCACCGTTATCGGCGCGATGCGAAAAAGCCTGGGTTAGCCCAACTTCGCCGCGTCGAGCCTGTCGATCGCCTGGACATTGCCGGCCGATGGCCCGTTTTCGTCGAACTCCGATGCGAGCCAGGCATCGACGATCGACTTGGCCAGTTCCGGGCCGATGACGCGGGCGCCCATGGTGATGATCTGGGCATTGTTGGATTTCGCCGCGCGCTCCGCCGAATAGGTGTCATGGGTGAGTGCGGCGCGAATGCCGGGCACCTTGTTGGCCGAAATGGAGACGCCGATGCCGGTGCCGCAAAACAGGATGCCGCGATCGTTCTCGCCGTCGAGGATGGTCTGGGCGAGCTTCTGCGACAGGTCGGCATAGTAGCCCGCCTGGCTGAGGTCGCTGACGGTGAGGCCGGGCTTGGTCGCCAGGTGAGCGGAGATGACGTCAAGCAGCGGCTTGCCGGCACTGTCGGCCCCAATGGCAATTTTCATTTTTCTGTCCTTTCCTGTTCGATTGTTCTGGAGCCTGTTCCATCCCGATGGAATCGGGATGGGGCTCCATCTTTTGTTGGGCATGATCTTTCCGAAAACCGGATTCCACTTTTCGGGATCATGCCCTAGGTCGCCGCCGAGGCGCGTTCGAGGATGTCGATATAGCCTTCCGCCTGCCAGGCGGAGCGGCCGATGAACAGCCCGTCGATATGAGGCTGGCCGATCAGCTCGGCGGCATTTTGCGGATTGACGCTGCCGCCATAAAGCACCGGCGGCATGGCCGACAGAAGATCGCCGGCGATCTTCTTGATCAGCGCCTGCTGCCTGTCGGCGTAGTCGGCACTTGCCGGAATGCCCTTGTCGCCGATCGCCCAGACCGGTTCGTAAGCAAACAGGATCGTCGCCGCCTTGGCCTGGCCTTCGAGGTATTGCAGCGCGCCGTGCACCTGCAAGGCCAGCACCGCATCGGCCTGGCCGCTGTTGCGTTGCGCCAATGTCTCGCCGACGCAAATGAGTGGCACCAACCCGTGCTTCACCGCCGCCGCGGTCTTGAGACCAACCGTATTGTCGGTCTCGCCGAAATGCTCGCGCCGTTCGCTATGGCCGAGCTCGACGAGATCGAGCCCGCAGTCCGTCAGCATCACCGGCGAGATCTCACCGGTCCAGGCGCCGGCGTCGGCCCAGTGCATGTTCTGGGCACCGACCTTGATCCGCGTCATCGCCAACGCCTTCTTGACCTCGCGAACCGCCGTGAAGGGCGGGATGACGAAGGGCTGGATACGGTCGTCGAAACCGGGGACGAACCCCGCCAGCGCCCTGGCAAAGTCAGTCGCTTCTGCAAGCGGCTTGTTCATTTTCCAGCTTGTGCCGACCCAGTAAGCCACGCGTCCTCCTTCTAGGGCCTGTTCCATCCCGCGAGGCGGGATGGGGCTCTATCTTCTTTGACCATGATCTTTTCCGAAAACCGGTTCCCACTTTTCGGGATCATGGCTCTATCTTCTTCTTTGACCCTGATCTTTTCCGAAAACGGTTCCCACTTTTCGGGATCATGGTCTAGTCCTTCTCGACCAGTGTTAGCGAAACGCCGGCGCCATCCAGCGCCTCGCGCATCTGCGGTCCCAGTTCTCGACCGGTGAAGACGGCGTCGAACGCCTTGAGATCGGTCAGGAAATGCAGGGCGGTGCGGCCGAACTTGCCGTGATCGACCAGCAGATATTTGCGGGCGGCCGCGGCCATCATCAACCGCTTGGTATGGACCACTTCCTGGTCCTGGTGGAAGGCGGAAACGCCGTGGATGGCCGACGACGACAGGAAGGCGACATCGGCGCGCAACGATCTCAGCGTGTCCTCGGCAAGCAGGCCGAAGAAACCGTGGAATTTCTTGCTGTACTGGCCGCCGAGCGCGATCAGGGTGATACCGGCAACGCCGGCCAGATCCTGTATCACGGCCAGATTGTTGGAGATCACGGTCAGCGGGCGCAGATCCGCAAGGTGGCGCGCAATGCCGCCCGCCGTCGAGCCGTCGTCGATGATCACCGTCTGGCCCGGTTCGATGACAGCCACGGCGGCAACCGCCAGACGCTGCTTCTCCTCGGCGGCCTGCTTCTGACGGTAGCGGAAATCACTTTCGAACAGGCCGCTCGGCTGGATCGAGGCGCCGCCGCGTATCTTGCGCAGGAAGCCGCTTTCCTCGAGCTCGTCGAGGTCGCGATGGACGGTCATCTTCGACACGCCGAAGCGCGAGGCAAGGTCATCGACACTGGCCGTGCCGGTGTCCATCAGAAAATCCATGATGCCTTGCCGCCGGCCGTCGCTCTTCATCGTCCAGCCTGTTTCCTTTAATCCACGTCGCCGCGTCCGCCGTAGCAGAACGGCGGGTTAGAACCATTATAACAGATAAAATCGCATGCATGCCAAATTTTTTGTGATGATGTTATGTTCCATTGGGATATTCCTTGCTTCTGATCGCTGCCTTGTAACAAGAATTGCTCTCGGCGGCATGGCCAAAGGTTGCGGTTCTCCGGAAATCCGGCCAGAAGCATCAATGGGCTGAACGACGAACGGACAGCTCGCAAACCATAGGCTTGAAACCAAATACGGGAGACCATTGGGTGGCTCGCATCACATTGAGACAATTGCTCGACCATGCCGCCGAACACGGCTATGGCGTGCCTGCCTTCAACATGAACAATATGGAACAGGGCCTTGCCATCTTGGAGGCGGCCGAGGAGACCAAATCGCCTGTCATCCTGCAGGCGAGCCGCGGCGCCCGCGCCTATGCCAACGACGTCGTGCTGGCCAAGCTGATCGACGCGCTGGTCGAGATCCATCCCGATATCCCGGTTTGCATGCATCTCGACCATGGCAACAACGAAGCCACCTGCGTGACCGCGATCCAGCACGGCTTCACCTCGGTGATGATGGACGGATCGCTGAAGGAGGACGGCAAGACGCCGGCCGATTACGACCATAATTCCGGCATCACGCGGCGCGTCGTCGACATGGCGCATTGGGGCGGCGTGTCGGTGGAAGGCGAGATCGGCGTTCTCGGATCCCTGGAGATGGGCGGCGGCGAACAGGAAGACGGCCACGGCGTCGAGGGCGCCGTCAGCCATGACCAGTTGCTGACCGATCCGGAGCAGGCGGTGCAGTTCGTCAAGGACACGCATGTCGATGCGCTGGCCGTCGCCATGGGCACCAGCCACGGCGCCTACAAGTTCTCGCGCAAGCCGGACGGCGCGGTGCTCGCCATGAACGTGATCGAGGAGATCCACCGCCGCCTGCCGAACATGCACCTGGTCATGCACGGCTCGTCCTCGGTGCCGGAAGAGCTGCAGGAGATCATCAACAAATATGGCGGCCAGATGAAGCCGACATGGGGTGTGCCGGTCGAGGAGATCCAGCGCGGCATCAAGCACGGCGTGCGCAAGATCAACATCGACACCGACAACCGCATGGCGCTGACCGGCGCGATCCGCAAGGTGCTGACCGAAAACCCGAGCGAGTTCGATCCGCGTAAATATCTGACGCCGGCAATGGCCGCCATGAGGAAGCTGTGCAAGGAGCGCTTCGAGCAGTTCGGCACCGCCGGCAACGCCCCCAGGATCAAGCCGCTGCCGGTCTCGGAAATGGCCAAGCGCTACAAGTCGGGCAGTCTCGACCCGAAATTCGGCTAACGTATTCCGGTTCTGAACAGGAGCCGCATCGGCTCCTGTTCATCTATCCTGCTCGCGGCAAAATCGCCGCCCTGCCGGTCTCGATAAACGGCGCCCAGTAGTCAACCGACTCGCGGATCATGGCGACGACCTGGTGGTCGACCGGCTCGCGTTCGCGGAACGACAGTTCGAGGCAGATCTCGTTGTCGACGCCGCCGCCGCGGCTAACTGTCTCCAGAAGCTTTTCCGGCGTGATGCGGCCGTCCTTGTTGTAGGCGGCGATGAACGGCCAATGGCCGCCCTTGTTCATCGACGACTGCTTGACGTGGATGATCGGCGATACCGTGGGAAAGGCTTCGGCCCAGGCATAGGGATCGATGTCGGCCGGGTTGCTCGAGGTGACGTCGCCATGGTCGATATCGACCATCATCTTCAACGGGATGGCCATGCCGGCCGCTTCGATCTGGTTGTGCAGGGCTCGGCAGCTGTCGATCGTATGGCCGAATTCGCGGCCGACCGACATCGGCTCCCAGAACAGATAGGTCAATCCGGCAGCCCTGGCGTGCTCGGCGACCTCGCGCCAGCATTCCAGTGCGATCTCGAAAAGCCGCGCGCGGCGCTCCGGATCGTCAAAATCCCTGTGCGTGAAGATCGCGAACTGCGTGCCCATGCCGCTGGCGCCGAGCTCGGCCGAAATGTCGGCAAAGGTCTTGAACCAATCGACGTAGTAGCGGCGCACGTCGGCGTCGGGATGGCCGAAATGGTTGAGCCGCCCGTAAGGGCCGGTCATGCCCGACGTCACGCGCACGCCGGTGCGGTCGAGCGCCGTGCGGAACAGGCGGACGAATTTCGAGATCGTCACCGCCGGCCAGCCGGGATTGACGAATTCATGCGTGAGCTGCACGTCCCGGATGCCAATGTCGTAGGCGATCGCGTCGATCAGATCGTCCGGTTCGGCAAAACGGTTGACCAGCGGATTGGTGTTGAGGGAAAGCGTAAAAGTCATCAGCCTGCCCTCACCAGTCGGCCAACGCACCAGTCCTCGAAGGCGGCTCTTTCCGCGGCGGACAGATGCAGGCCGTGCTTGGTGCGCCGTTCGAGAATATCGGCAGCGGTCAGCGCCCATTCATGTTCGAACAAATAACTCGCCTCGCGTTCGAAAAAATCCTTGCCGAAGCACCGCCCCAGATCGGTGAGCGACCTGGACGCACCGACCACAACGCGCGTCCTGGTGCCGTAGAGCCGGCCATAGTGCTTGACCAGCGATGCCGGCATCCAGGGAAATTCACGGCCGAGATGGCCGAGAAACTGCTCGAAATCGGCGTTGGCGATATCACCACCCGGCAGGTAGCCTTTCGACGTCCACGGCTTGCCCATTTTCGGAAAGAAAGGGGCGATCCGGTCCAGCGCATGCTCGGCAAGCTTGCGGAAGGTGGTGATCTTGCCGCCGAAGACGGAGAGCAGCGGCGCCTGCCCGGATAATGCGTCGAGTTCGAAAATATAGTCGCGCGTCACCGCGCTCGGATTGTCGGCGTTGTCGTCATAGAGCGGCCTGACGCCCGAGAACGAGTAGATGACATCGTCGCGGGCAAGTTCGCGCTTGAAGTAGCGGTTGACCACCTTGATCAGGTAGTCGACCTCGCTGGCATCCGCCGCCACGTCTTCCGGCCGCCCCTCATAGGGAATATCGGTGGTGCCGATCAGGGCCAGATCGTTCTGGTAGGGATTGATGAAGATCACCCGCTTGTCGCTGTTCTGGACGAGATAGGCCTGCCGCCCTTCCCAGAATTTCGGCACGACGATGTGGCTGCCCTTGACCAGCCGGACATTCCGCTTGGAGTTCTGGCCAGCCACGCGGTTGATGATGTCGTTGACCCAGGGACCGGCGGCGTTGATCAGCGCACGCGCCCGAACCGTGGTCCTGACGTCGGTTCGGCTGTCGCGCATCTCGACCGACCACAGGCCGTTTTCACGGCGGGCGGCGGTGCAGGCGGTCCGGGTGAAGATCCTGGCTCCCCGTTCCGCAGCGTCGAGCGCATTGATGACGACGAGACGGGCGTCGTCGACCCAGCAATCGGAATATTCGAAACCGCGCTTGAACGCATCCTTGATCGGCGCGCCTTCGGGCGCGGTGCGCAGGTTGAGCGTGCGGGTGCCCGGCAGCCGCTTGCGGCCGCCAAGATGATCGTAGAGGAACAGGCCGAGCCGGACCAGCCATGCCGGCCGGTCGTCGGGGCTGTGCGGCAGCACGAAGCGCATCGGCCAGATGATATGCGGCGCCGATTCAAGCAGCACTTCGCGTTCGATCAGCGCCTCGCGCACCAGCCGGAATTCGTAGTATTCGAGATAGCGCAGACCACCGTGGACGAGCTTTCCCGATCGCGAACTGGTGCCTTCGGCAAGATCGTGTTTTTCGCACAGGATGACGGAAAGCCCGCGGCCGACTGCGTCGCGCGCGATGCCGGCGCCATTGACACCACCGCCGATGACGAACAGATCGACGATTTCAGTGGCGCCGCTCATCTCGCCGGATCCTCTGTGCCTGGATTGCGTTTCATGGCTGCCGCGACCTTCAGCACGGGTTGACCGGCGGGAGCCCGACGATGAAGCGGCGCACCTCTTCGGCCGCCTGCTCGGCGGCATAGGTCACCGTGCGCACGGAAGCGCCGGCGATATGCGGCGTCAAGGTGACATTCGGAAGCTGCAGCAGCGGCCAGTCGGCAGGCACCGGCTCGACCGCGAACGTCTCCAGCATGGCACTGCCGATATGGCCAGAGACCAGCGCATCGTAAAGCGCGTCGTAGTCGACCAGCGGCCCGCGCGCGGTGTTGACGAAAATCACCCCCGGCTTCATCCGGGCGATGGTGTCCTTGTCGATCAGGCCGCGGGTTTCCTCGGTCACCCTGGGATGAAGCGTGACCACGTCGGAGCGGGACAGGAGATCGTCCAGTGCGACCAGTTCGGCGCCGGCATTGCGGTCTTCGGCGCTCAATTGCACATAGGGATCGGTGACCAGGATGCGGCAGCCGAAGGCGCGCAGCAGGCGGACAACCTTGGTGCCGATATTGCCATAGCCGATGACGCCGACAGTCATTTCGTTGAGCTCGCGGCCGGTGCGGTCGGCGCGGTAGAGATCGCCGCGCCATTGTCCCTTGCGCAATGCTTCGTGCCCGACCCGGATCAGCCGCGTCTCGGCAAGGATCGCACCGATGGTGAATTCGGCCACAGCACTTGCATTGCGGCCGGGCACATTGACGACGGTGATGCCGTGGGCCTTGGCGGCAACCATGTCGATGTTGATCGGGCCGCCGCGCGAGACCGCAACCAGTTTCAGCGCAGGCAGACGCTGCATCATGGTCTCGGACAGCGGCGCAAGCTGGGTGACGAATATCTCGGCGTCGCCAATGAAATCGACCACCTCGTCCGGATCGCCAAAATACTCCTTCACCTTGTCGAGGCCGAGCGCCGCATTGCCGAATTCCATCGGCTCGTCGGGCCAGGCCGCCTCAAGGGTGCGGATGTCGAGATTGTCGCCGCAGGCCTTCTCGATTTTCTCGCGAAAGACCTCGGGAAGCATGAAGCGGTCGCCAATGATTGCAATCTTCTTACGCATGCTCGATTTCTCAGTTTGCCCTGGACGCGGCCATCGACCGCCAGACCGGCCGCAGCGCCTCATGCGCCAATGTGTAGGACGGAACCGCCCGCTCATAGATCGCGGCAAGTTTTCGGTCGCTCGGTTCCGCCGCGCCCAGCAGCGGCGTGACCCATTCGCCGACGCATTCGTCCATCGAACTGTATTGGCCGACGCAGACCGCAGCGATCATCGCGGCGCCCGCCGCACCGGCTTCCTCGCGTTGGCTGGTGCGAATGTCGGCGCCGACGACAGCGCCGAGGATCTTGCGCAGAGCCGGGCTTCTGGCGGCGCCGCCGGTCAGCCGGATTTCGCTAGGCAGCGGCCCCATGGCGGCGTAGCAATCGCGCGACGCGAATGCCAGCCCCTCAAAAACAGCGCGGACCATATCGGCATAACCGTGCCGCGACGAAATGCCGACGAAACCGGCCCTGGCATTGGCATCGACGAACGGCCCGCGCTCGCCGGCCTCCGACACATAGGGCTGATAGAGCAGCGAGGCCGGCTCCGATGACGATATCCATTCGTCGACCAGCGCGATCATCTCGCCATTGCTGCGGGTGATGCCTTGCGAGGCGAGAATACCGGAGGCGAGGCTAAGGATCCAATCGATGTTGAGCGTCGCAGCCATGTTCGACTGCATCTGCGCAAAGACGCCGGGCGCCGGCATTGTCATCGTGTAGCCGGTCCTGGCCTCGTTGAGCAGCACCTCGTCCGGCGTCTGAGCGAGCCGCATATGCATGCCGGTGGAGCCGATGATCGAGCAGCCAGGCTTGCGCTCGCGGTCGAGCAGGCCGGCGCCGAGCGCGGTGCAGGCCACGTCGACATAGGCCAGCACCACCGGCGTACCGGAAAGCAGCCCGGTCGCTTCGGCAGCCGCCGCCGACAGGCCGGCGCTATGCCTGGTGCCGTCGACGATAGGCGGCAGCAGATGCCTGAGATCGGCGACGCCGAGCACCTCAAGCACCTCGTCGCAGTAGAAGCGGGTGCGGAAGTCGCCAAAGGTGAAAGTGCCCTCGGAAGGATCGGTGGCGCGTTCGCCGGTCAGGTTGAAATAGAGCCAGTCCTTGCAATGGAACGCTGTCGCGGCGCCGGCAAGCCTGTCAGGCGCGTTGCGCTTCATAAAGGCAAGCTGCGGCCCCTGCTGGCAGGCGGCGAGCCCGCTGCCGGTCTTTTCGAAACGAAGCCGGTCATCGGGGCGCGCTCGGATCTCCTCGACTATGGCGGCAGCGCGCGCGTCGAGCCACAGCCAGCCCTTGGCGACCGGGTCACCGTCCTTGTCGATCAGCCAGGTGCCGTCGCCCTGCCCGGTCACGGCGATCGCAATGATGCGGCTGGCGAGGTCCGGCACCTTGTCGGCAAGCTGTCGCAATGTGGTCGCGGTATCGGTCCAGGTGCGTGCCAGATCCTGCTCGGCGCCGCCGCCCGGCAAGGTCTCGTACCGGTTCGGTACCGCCGCGGCCGCGAGCTGCCGGCCCGCCGTGTCGAAGGCGACGGATTTGATGACAGACGTGCCGGCGTCGATGCCGATCAGCACATCCCGCATCAGGCAAGCTCCATGCCGTGCGAAATGGCCATGCCGCTGGACTGATCGAAGACGTGCAGGTTTTTCGGATCGATGCTGATGTTGATCGGAGCGCCAAGCTCCAAGCGGGTCCGGTCGTGTTCGACCAGGACGAGCGAGCCGCCGGCGAAATCCGCCGCGATATGGGTCTGGTCGCCGAGCCATTGGTTGGCCGAAACCGTGGCCGGCACGCCGTCCTTCGAGCGGCGAACCGCATAGGGCCTGACACCGATGACGACCCGCTGCCGTTTGAGCAATTCGTCGCGAACCGAGCCGCTGAACGCGTCCTTGTCATAGTCGAGTGAAAGCCCGTCGGGCAGCCGCAGATTGATCTTGTCGGCGGCCGTGCCGACATAGGCCTCGAAGACATTCATCGGGGGCTCGCCGACGAACGTGCCGGTGAACAGGTTGGCCGGCCGCTGCTTGAGCATATCGGGCGTATCGAACTGCTGCAGCACGCCGCCTTCCATCACCGCGATCCGGTCGGCCAACGCATTGGCCTCGGTCTGGTCGTGGGTGACAAGGATTGCCGTCAAGCCGCGCTCCTTGATGAAGTGCTTGATGCGGCCGCGCAGCACCGCGCGAAGCTGCGGCTCGAGTTGGCCCATCGGTTCGTCCAGCAGATGCAGGTCGGCCTCGCGGATCAGCGCCCGGCCGAGGCTGGCGCGCTGCTGCTGGCCGCCGGAGATGGAACTCGGATAGCGCTCAAGAATATCCTCGATCTCGAGCAGCTTGGCGATGCTGGCAACTTTCTCGTCGACCTGACTTTTCGGCAGCCTGGCCGCCTTCAGCGCGAACGCCATGTTCTCGCGCACGGTCAGCGGCGGATACAGCGAATAGCCCTCGAACGCCATCGCCACATTGCGCTTGACCGGCGGAAGCGTGTGCACCTTGCGGCCGGCAACCGAAATGCTGCCGCGCGAGACCTCTTCGAAGCCGGCGATCATGCGCAATGTCGAGGTCTTGCCGCAACCGGACGAGCCGAGCAGTGCGACGATCTCGCCTTTGTCGATTTCCATCGTCAGATTCTGGACGGCGTGCACACCTCGGTCGATCGGGCCGTAGAATTTGTCGACGCCGGAAATGGTGAGTGCGCTCTGGCTCATGCCGCTTCTCCGCTGCGCAAATTGACGACGTTTTTCGAGCCGATACGGTCGCCACTGGCACGATCGAACAACAGGGCGCTTTTGCCGTCGACGGCGATATGGGCCTTGCCCTCGGTTTGACCCGCTATTCCGGCCGGCCGGGAGACCAGGATTTCGCGGCCGCGCACGGTGCGCACCAGCGTGACGATCTTTTCGTTGAGCGGCGTCTCCGCCTCGACGGTCACCGGAATGGCCGCGGGTGTTCCATCGTCGACGAAGCGCAGCGCTTCGGGCCGCAGACCGATCACGCAATCGCGGCCGACCGTCGCGTCATAGGCGCCGGTCAGATGGACCTGAACATTCGACAGAGCGACATAAATGCCCTTGGCATCGCGCGACGGCTTGACGTCGAGCAGGTTGATTGTCGGATCGCCGAACAGCCGCGCGATCTCGATGTTGGCCGGCTCGCGATAAATCTGCTCGGGCGTGCCGAGCTGCTTGATGACACCTTGCGACATCACCGCGATGCGATCGCCGAGCGCCATGGCCTCCTTGTAGTCCTGGGTGACGTAGACGACGGTCGCACCGCGATCTGCCAGCAGCCTCGGCAGTTCGAGCCGCATCTCGAAGCGCAGTTTGGCATCGACGTTGCGCAGCGGGTCGTCGAGCAGCAGCACCGGCGGCGAGCCGACCAGAGCGCGGGCGAGAGCGGTGCGCTGCTTCTGGCCGTTGGACAGCGCCCGTGGCTTATGGCTGAGCACGTGGCCGATCTTCAGCAGCTTGGCGACGCTCTCGACGCCCGCCTTCATCGCGCTTTGCGACGATCGCTTGGCCTGAAGCGGCGTGGCGATGTTGTCGAAGGCGGTCATGTGCGGAAACAGCGCGAAATTCTGGAATGCCATGCCGACGCCGCGGAACTCGGCGTCAAGATCGGTCATGTCCTCGCCGCCGATGAAGATCTTTCCCTCATCAGGGTCGATGACGCCGGCGACAAGCCGCAGCAGCACCGTCTTGCCGGCGCCGGACGGTCCGAACAGGACCAGGGTTTCGCCGTCGGCGACGCTCAGCGACAGATTGTCGAGCACAGTCTGGCTCTTGTAGCGCTTGACGACATTTCGCAATTCGAGGCTGGCCATCGGAGCTATCCTTTCACCGCGCCGAGCGACAGGCCTTCGACGAGATAGCGCTGCGCGTAAAGGGCGAGCGCCAGCGTCGGGGTGATCGACAGCACGATCGCTGCCGAGATCTGGCCGTACTGGATGCCGGAGGAAGTGATGAAGGCCAGCGCGCCGACCGTCACCGGCTGCTTGTCGGCCGAAGCGAGCACGAGCGCGAAGATGAAATTGTTCCAGGCGAAGATGAAGGCGAGCAGGCCGGCGGCGGCAATGCCGGGGCCGGCGAGCGGCAGCGCGATCTTGCGGAAGGTGGCGAACCAGGAATGACCGGCGATGCGATAGGCATATTCGATATCGGCCGGGATGTCCTCGAAATAGCCGCGCACGATCCACAGGATCAGCGGCAGGCAGATCAGCTGATACACCCAGATCAGCCCGATATAGGTGTTGGCCAGTCCAAGCTTCTGGAAATAGAGGGTGAGCGGCAGGAGCACCAGCAGCGCCGGCGCGAACCGGAACGACAGCAGCGTGAACGCGATGTCCTCCGAGCCGCGGAATTTGTGCCGGGCAAAGGCGTAGGCGGCGGGAACGCCGAGCAGCAGCGCGACGGCGACCGAGGTGACCGACAGGAACACCGAATTCCACAGGTTGCGCATGAAGGCGATGTCGAGCGTGCCGGCCGCCGTGGTCAGCTTCCCGGTGATCAGCGCGGTGTAGTTGGCCAGCGTCGGCTTGAAGACAAGTTGCGGCGGAATCCGCAGGATGGTCTCGTTGGTCTGGAACGACATCATGAGGATCCAGACGATCGGGAACATGAAGAAGATCACGACCAGCGTCAGGGCAATGCCACGCAGGATGCGTTCGAGAAGCGAGATGTGTTCCATCCCGGCCTCCTATGCCAGGCCGCGGGCGCGTTCGCGCAGCCGCAGCCAGTTCTTGATGAAGATGTTGGAGAGGAAATAGGTGATCGCCCACAGGATGATCATCAGTGCCGCCGAGCGGCCGACATTGGTCGACTGGAAGAAGTTGAGATAGGCCTCGACCTGGAAAACGGTCAGCGTGTCGCCCGGACCGCCCTGGGTCATGGCATAGATGATGTCGAACTGCTGGATGGAATCCAGCAGGCGAAACAGCGTCGCCGTCAGGATGTAGGGCGTTAGCATCGGCAAGGTGATGCGGAAGAACACGAAACTCCGCGGCACGCCGTCGAGTGCCGCCGCCTCGAAGGGCTGCGTCGGCAGGCTGCGCAGGCCGGCAAGCAGCAGGATCATGATGAAGGGCGTGTAGACCCAGATATCGACAAGCACCACCGTGAAAAGCGCGGTCGACGGCGACGAGGCCCAGCGGAAATCCTGCAATCCGATCAGGCTGGCAAGATAGCTCAGCACGCCAAAGCCGGGATTGGTCATCAGCTTCCACATCAGCGCGGCAAGCGCCGGCGCCGTCATCAGCGGCATCAACAGCATGATCGAGATGAAGTTGTTCAGCGTCGAGCGCTTCTGCAGCAGCATGGCGATGCCGAGACCGAGAAGCAGTTCGAGCAGGACGGTGATGCCGGCATAGAGCAGCGATATCTCCAGCGTGTTCCAGAACCTCGGGTCCGTGAAAAAAGAGATGTAGTTGTCGCCCCAGTTGAACTGCCGCGCCCAGGGCTGGCTCAGCCGGTAGCGCTGAAACGAATAGACGACCGATGTGAAGAACGGGATCAGGATGCCGATGCAGACGAGCAAGGCCGGCAGGCTGAGCACATAGGGCAGCACTTTCTTGCTGATCCTGAAGCCGGAAGGCTTGTTTCTTTGCATTGTCGCCGCAGTCATCGTGGCTCACCCGTCATCTCTGTTGCTTCGCCCTGCCGGCCGCCCAGGGAGCTAGGCGGCCGGTTGGGCGAGTGGCGGCACCGCCAGTGTTTGAGCATAGGAATTTCCCAAAACCGGTTTGGGTCCGATGCTCCAGGCGCCGCTTCGCAGTGGAATGGCCGGGGGGGGGGCGGCCCCCCCCCCCCCCCCCCCCCCCCCCCCCCCCCCCCCCCCCCACACCAGCATCGAAACGGGCACGCCCGGGGTCAGC
>NZ_JBVVPZ010000037.1:0-65510 GCF_055811415.1 Mesorhizobium sp. WSM4846 | reverse complement strand
GGATTGATGCTGAAGATGCAGCCCTGATCGAGTGCCTTTTGATGCCAGCGCCAGTCGAGGTCGAGTCGCCAAGGATGTGCGTTGATTTCGACAGCGACGCCGTGTTTTGCACACGCTTTGAGGGCTTTGTCGACGTCGAGATCATAACCGGGCCGGCGCAACAGCTGGCGACCGGTCATGTGCCCGAGGATTGTCGTCCGAGGATTTCCGATCGCCTCAATGATACGCTCCGTCTGTTCCTTCTTGGGCAACTTGAAGAGGCTGTGCACGCTCGCGACGACGAAATCGAACTGTTCCAAGATATGATTCGGGTAATCGAGCGAGCCATCCGCCAGGATGTCGGCCTCGATGCCCTTCAGTATGCGAAATTTTCCATTGTATGCCTTGTTCAGCCGGTCAGCTTCGCGGTGCTGTTCAGCAATCTCCTGCAACGAAAGGCCGCCTGCGTAGTGAGCGGACTGCGAATGATCGGCGACACCATAGTATTCGAAACCGCGCTTGCGCGTGGCTTCAGCCATTGCCTCAAGCGTTTCGGTGCCATCGGATGCGGTCGTGTGAGAATGCAGGATGCCATGCAGATCTTCATCCCGAATGAGGGCGGGTAGCTTCTGCTTTGCCGCTCGCTCAATCTCGTCCCTGCCTTCGCGCAATTCAGGCTCGATAAACTGCAAGTCTAGAGCTTGGTAGATTTCTTCTTCTGTCGCTGACGCGATCAGCTTTCTCCCGCGATGAAGCCCGTCGGCGTTTAGGGTGAATCCCTTGTCGGCCGCGAACGTCTTCAGTTGCTCAAGGTGGTCTGCCGAACCGGTTGCTTCGAGCAGGTTTGCGCCAAAGTGCTTCCTGTCCGTGACAACAAGCCTGAGAGTCGTATCCTCGATTCCAGTCGACTTTCTGCCCTGCGCTACCAGGGCGAAGTCGGAAACGAGCTCGCAACCGCGCCGGAAGTCACCTGCAATTTCGACGCGCGAAAACTCTGGATGCTCTTGCTTCACCGATATGACCGCATGTTCGAGAAGAGCGGCGGCCTTGTGCAGGTGAAGTTGCGTTTCGCCGCTTCGCACGATGGCCAGGCTCTGCAGGAGTTTTGTCTGAAGCGCGGCGCCGAGACCTTTGACTGGGCGTATGCGGTCTTCTCTTGCTGCGGCCTCGAGTTCCGCCAGCGAGTTTACGCCGAGCAGCTGATGAAGCTTCAGTATCTTATCGGGACGAAGCCCGGGTATGGCAAACAGCTCCATCACGCCCGCTGGAACATCCTCGCGCAGCTTCTCAAGGCTTGGGTGTGTGCCGGTTTGGTAAAGCTTGGTCACGATGTCTGCGATCGCGTCACCGATCCCCGGGATCTTGGTGAGGGCGCCGGTGGCGATGATCCGATCAAGCGGCTGCGACAGCGCCGTCAGACTGTCTGCCGCGCGCAAGTATGCCTTTGTGCGATAGGGATTGTCGTCGCGCATAGACGCCCGTTGCGCGTATTCCCTCAAAAGACTGGCGACGGTCCTCGGATCGATTTTTGCCATGGCTTCAGCCAAACGAGGCCGATCTCCGCAGGTTCCAATCAGGCAAGGCCATGAGCGCCGCGTTGCCCTTTAAATCCCGGCTTTACTGCCTCTTCCCGCGTCGGACGCTACAGATTGGGCAAGGATTGGTCAGCGCGACCCCATCCCGCCAGAGCTTTGGAGGCTGCGCGTTTCTTTAATTCAGGAGCATCGCCCACGTGGAAATGAGAGGGCGCATCTATTGTCTTCATCTCTGCCCACGTAATCGGTGCCGCGACAGGGGCGCCAGGACGTGATCTTGCGCTGTAGGGCATGATCGCGGTCGCCCCGCGCTGATTGCGTAGATAGTCCACAAAGATGCGACCCTTGCGGCGCGCCTTTGACAACACGGCCGTGAAATGGGCCGGATCGCTCTGGGCGACCGCCTGCGCCAGGCGAGACGCGAAGTCCTTCACCTCTGGCCACTCGGCGCCAGGGGTGAGGGGCGCGATGACGTGCACTCCTTTGCCTCCCGTCAGCATCGGGAAAGTCTTAAGCCCCAGCGATTTAAGGATAGCGCGGAACTGAAAGGCAGCGGCGCGGATGGCCTCAAAATCGAGGCCTTCATCGGGGTCGAGGTCGAACACGAGGCGGTCGGCCTTTTCGACATCCTCGATCCGAGCCCCCCATCCATGCAGCTCAATCGTTCCCATCTGGACGCAAGTCATCAGTCCGTCGGCATCGTCGACATAGAGATATGGTTCCTCGTGCCCGTCCTTCTCCGTGATGCCGACATGGTGGACTTTGTCGCCAAAGCTGCCGGCGTCGTGTTTTTGGAAGAAGCACTTCTTCGCGCGGCCCTGTGGGCATCGAACCAGACTGATCGGCCGGCTGCCAACCCAAGGAAGCATGATCGCCGCGACCGCTGCGTAATGGTCGGCGAGCTGTCCCTTGGTAATGTTGGACTCCGGATAGATGACGCGGTCACGGTTACTTATCGCGATGCCGGTTGTCGCAGACGCGGCGAGATCGGCTGCATGACGTTCCGTCTCGAGCACGACCGCCTCCGGCTTCTTGTCTTCGCGGAGACCAAGATAGCTCGGATGTCGTAACGTCCCTTCATTTGTCATTTCGGTGAAGGCAATCTCAGCGACCAGTTTCGGACGGAGCCAGTGTGCGCCGCGCACTTCGGCGCGTGGTGCGTCGACGGTCGCGGCCTTCTGCTCAAGCGGCGCCATGATCATCAAGAGACGAAGAAGTTCAGCGGTATCGAAGCCGGTGCCGACTTTCCCGGCGTAACGCAGCTTGCCGCCGTCATGAACGCCAAGGATCAAGGACCGAAACGCGCGGACCTTGTCGGACGGCGTCCAGCCGACAATCACAAATTCCTGCCGCCTGATGCATTTGATCTTCAGCCAGCTTGCGCCGCGGGCCGCCACATAACTCGAATCCGCGAGCTTTGAGATGACGCCCTCAAGGCCGGCTGCGCAGAAGCGATCGAGCAGCTCTTCTCCGCGGCCGAGGATATGGTCGGAGTAACGAAGGACCGGATTTTTCGCAGGCAAGATCGCCTCCAGCTTCGCCTTGCGCTCAAGAAGAGGAAGCCTTGTCAGATCTTCGCCGTCGAGCTGCAGCAGATCGAACGCATAAAAGTCGATAGTCGCCGGGGCACCCTTCAATGCATTCTGAAGCGCCTGGAAGTTAGATCTTCCTTCCGCATCGACAACCACGGCCTCGCCATCAATCAGGGCGGAGCGCACCTTGAGCTTGCGAGCCTCGGAGAGGATCGAGGGAAAACGGCTAGACCAGTCCAGACCAGATCGTGTGTAGGCTCGCGCCTCGCCACCGCCGACGGCAACGAGAATACGATAGCCGTCGTATTTCATCTCATGGATCCAACGATCGCCGGCAGGGACCGTGTCCACGAGCGTTGCGAGCTGGACCGGCCGGAAAGCGGGCGGCGCTAAAGTGACCTCGTCACGAGCGGGCGACTTCGCTTGACTAGCGCTCGACCCATTGATTGCCTTACGCGACGTTGGCTTGACCACTCTGACCTAAACCATACTCCAGAGACGAAATAGCGTTATCCGCGTCCAACGCGCGACTACTTCTTTAGTTTCGCTGCAGGCCGTATTGAGCTTTTCGCGATCATTGCCGACCCGCTTGATTAGCGCCTCGGCCTGAGGCCGTGCTCCTGCCTCCGGCCCTTCCATTTTCCCGATTTGCGCGCACAGTTAACTGGCAATAATCAAGAGCAGGAACGTGCCCTCAAATGCCGCCACAGCGTATCCGCTTTCTGCCATCGGCTTTAGAAGCCCGACATTCCGGTTCCGGTCCCCTAAACGGCCTGTCAGCTTTGCGCCATAACCTGTCATTCGCGGCGCTTCTCCGAACCTTCCCTTTGCGCAACGGCCCAAGCCGACCCAACGCATCGTTCGGCCATGCCACAAGATCCGCATCGGGCGGAAGACCAGTCTTTTTTCCTGTCCCCAAACTAGGGTCTTCAACAGCCAGATCAAAGGGCTGTAGTTGAATTCGCGAATTCGACGCCCGAATACACGCGCGGACATGTTGCTTAGACGTGTTTTGCGGACTTATACTGGATGTTTGGCGAGCCTGCCCCGGCACGCAGCCGGGGTGGCAGCCCGGCTCTACGGTGGAGGTTTACCATGAAAATTACATCGCTAGTGGCTCTCTTTACGTTGTGCTCGGTTCCCGTAATTGCAGCAGACTTCCCGAAAAGTGGAGAGGCGGAATACGATACTTACTACGTATTCGAGACCGTGGCCAAAGTGGACAGCGGCGTTGGCACAGGGGGAATAGACGAATTCACCGGTCTCACGCGTAACGTCAAAGGGGATGGCCCGTTCCATGACATGTCGGTGCACTGCCTTGGGCACTGGACGATGATCAAGGATGATTTCAACTTCGATGGCAGTTGTGTCGAAACCGACAAAGACGGCGACAACGTCTTCACAACGTTCGATAACCAGAACCACTACATCGTCGGGGGCACAGGAAAGTACAAAGGAATTACTGGAAAGGCCCCCTACACCCCGGCTCAGCTACACGAAACGGTTGGCGGTCGAATCGGACGCGTGGTCAACCATAAGGCGTCCTGGGAGATCAAGTAGGCCTGAGTTTCGGACACTGACCCTGGGCGGCCCGGGTACGGCGCTCTGCGCCCGCGCCCGGATCGTCGCCTTCTACCGCGCTCGCCTGGTCGACCAGCCGCAGCTAGGGAAACTGAGCGCTGCAATTCTTGGCATGAACTATAGAGCTCGGTGTTCAGGCGGACCGGATAAGGTGGAACACCCAAGCTTCGGCTGGAAGCAAGCGCAGACGACATCAAGCGTTAGTAGTTGGACGGCCGCTTCGGGTCAGGTTACGACGATGCCCACACCAACCTGAATGTCCGATCTTGAATATTCGCAGCCCAAAGCTGCCGGTCTGCTCTCGGCCCATTGCGGTCATCCGCGAGTATGCATCTGGCTGACTGGAAATGGCGCAAGGCGGTCATTGACGAACAACCGCGTCGCCTGCTTGTCATCCCCTCTTGCCATCCCCACCACCTTCCCCTAATCTCCCTCTGAGAAAACCTTTTCCCAAATCAGCTTGCATCTGCTGACCTCACCAGTCGGCGTCTCGCAGGGTGATTAGAGAAAACCTTTTCCCAACCAAGGAACTCGCCGCGCACCATGGTTTCCGACGCCTCGCCAGCGCCCGCCAAAAACCCGGTCACCCTCCGTGAGGTGGCCGCCACCGCCGGCGTCAGCGTTGCGACGGCCTCAAAAGCCCTCAACGGGCAGGGGCGGATGACAGCCGAGACGCGCGAGCGCATTCGCGAGACTGCGCAGCGGCTCGGCTTTCGCCCGAACAGCCTGGCGCAGAGCCTGTTGCGCCGGCGTTCGTTTACCGTCGGCCTGTTGACCAACGACACCTATGGCCGGTTTTCGCTGCCGGTCATGTCGGGCATTTCGGATGCGCTGGTCGACAAGGGCGTCTCGGTGTTTTTGTGCAATGTCGAGGACGACCAGCGCCTCGGCCAGCTGCATGTCGATGCCATGCTCGACAAGCGTGTCGACGGCATCATCGCAACTGGAAAGCGCATCGATCGCCACCTGCCGGTCGACTTGTCCAATCTCGGCGTTCCCGTGATTTACGCCTTCACCCAGCCCGATCCCGGTGCCATCGCCTTTGTCTCTGATGATGCCGGCGGTGCGCGCCTGGCGGTCGAGCATTTTTGGCGGCTTGGCCGGCGGCGCATCGCCCATGTCAGCGGGCCGGCGAGTTTTGCGGTGGTGCACGCGCGGGCACAGGCCTATCGTGACGTGCTGACCGAGAAAGGCTTGCCGGTCATGGAACCATTGCTCGGATCGTGGTCGGAAGCGTGGGGGCACGAGGCGGTGAAGACGCTTTTCGACGGTCAGCTGTCGAAGCGCGGGGGCGAAAAGCCCGATGCCGTGTTTTGCGGCAACGACCAGATCGCGCGCGGCGTCATCGACGCGCTGCGCGAGCGCGGGCTTGGCGTGCCGGGCGATGTCGGCGTCATCGGTTTCGACAACTGGCAGATCGTCGCCGAGGCAACCCGCCCGCCGCTGACCTCCGTCGACATGAACCTGGCGGCACTCGGGCGCGAGGCCGGCCTCACCTTGCTTTCGCTCGTCGGCGGCGAACCCGCCGAGCCGGGCATCCGAAAACTGCCGTGCCGGCTGGTGGTGCGTCAGTCATGCGGCCGTCCACCGGACGGCTGAGATTAAGACGCCGTGCGGGGAGCGCGGCCTAAGCAGAACCATCAGGAGGAGAACCATGAGAACTATGATTGCCGGGCTCGCTATTGCCGCGAGCATCCTGAGCTTTCCGTCCGCCGCCGCCGAGACCGCCAACATCTGGGTTCGCGCCGACGGCTCGAACTTCATGCCGCGCATCGTCGATGCCTTCAACAAGAGACATGAGAACCAGATCAAGCTGGACATCATCCCCAATGCCGAGATCATCCCGAAATACGGCGCTGCCGCCGCCGGCGGCACGGCGCCCGATGCGCTGTCGCTCGACCTGATCTACACGCCGTCCTTCGCCGCCGCCGGCCAGCTGGAGGACATCACCGACTGGGCGAAATCGCTGCCTTATTTCAACAGCCTGTCGCCGGCGCACGTCAAAACCGGCACCTACAAGGACCGCATCTACGGGCTGCCGTTCTCCGCCGATAGCTCGGTGCTGATCTGGAACAAAAAACTTTTCAAGCAGGCCGGCCTCGACCCTGAAAAGGGGCCGACCAACTGGGCCGAGATCGAGGCCTATGCCGAAAAGGTCAACGCGCTTGGCGGCGATATCAAAGGCTTCTATTTCTCCGGCAATTGCGGCGGCTGCAACATCTTCACCTTCACGCCGCTGATCTGGGCCTCGGGCGGCGACATCCTCACCGAGGACGGCTCGAAAGCGACGCTCGACAGCCCGCAGCTGCGCGGCGCCATCGATCTTTATCGGTCGATGGTCAAGAAGGACCTGGTGCCGGCAGGCGCGCAGACCGATACCGGCTCCAACTTCTTTGCGGCGTTTGCCGCCGGCAATATCGGCATCTCGCCGTCCGGCGCCTTCGCCATCGGCGCGCTGAACACGCAATACCCGGACATCGACTACGGCGTCACCTTCCTGCCGGGCAAGGATGGCGGCTGGTCGTCCTTTGCCGGCGGCGACAATTTCGTCGTCACCAAGGGCACCACGAAAATCGCGGTGGTGAAGGAGTTCCTCGACTTCGCCTATTCGCTGGAGGGCCAGACCATCCTGGCGAAATACGGCAGCCTGCCGGTGCGCGGCGACATCGCCAACGAGGCGCTGAAAGACCTTGACCCGCGCTACAAGATCGCCGCCGAGGCCATGGCCAAGGGCCGCACGCCCTATTCGGTGGTGTTCAACGACCTGATCAACTCCGCCAACGGTCCGTGGAACCAGATGGTCAACGAGGTCTTCTTCGGCGAGGACGTCAATGGCGCCATCGCCAATGCGCAGGAAACCATGCAGTCGATCATCGATTCGGCACCGCAGCAGTAAGCGCCGGCTTACCTCCCCCTTGAGGGGAGGTCGGACCGCAGGTCCGGGTGGGGTCGTCGCGGCAGTGCTCGACGTTCTCTTTGCGTCGGCGCGCTGCACAGGCGACCCCACCCCCGACCTTCGGCCGGACCCTCCCCTCAAGGGGGAGGGGGACGTAGCGCTAACGAGAGAGCAGGCATGACCTCCATCGCAGCCATCTCCACCCCAACCTCCCGCCGCAAACTGGTCGGCGCCGGCCGCCGGCAGTGGGTCGGCCTGCTCTATGTCGCGCCGGCCGTCGCGCTGGTCGTCGTCTTCTTCATCATTCCGCTTGGCATGACGGCGTGGATGTCGCTGCACAACTGGCCGCTGATGGGCGCGCACTCGTTCATTGGCCTCGACAATTACTGGGCGATCCTGCGCGACACCAGGTTCTGGAACGCGCTCAAATTCACCGGCTACTATACGGTGATCGTCACCATCGCGATCTTCGTAGTCGCCTTTCCGCTGGCACTGTTCATCGAAAGGCCACGGCCGCTGACCGGCTTCTACCGGACGTCGTTCTTCATGCCGGCCGTCATCGGCTTCGCCTCGGCCAGCCTGCTGTGGTCGTGGCTGCTCAATGTCGATTCCGGCCTGTTCAGCCCGGCCGCCTTCGAGCTCGGCCTGACCGAGAAGAAGGTCAACCTGCTGGCGACGTTCCAGCCGGCGTTCTGGTCGATCATCGCCATGGTCGTCTGGAAGGTGGCGGGTTTTACCATGATCATCCTGATGACCGGCCTGCAATCGATCCCGCCGGATCTGCAGGAGGCGGCGATGATCGACGGGGCAGGGCCGCTGGCGCGGTTTCGCGCCATCACCCTGCCGCTGATGCGCCGCACGCTGGCGCTGGCGCTGATCCTGTCGGTTGCCGGCTCGGTGCTCGCCTTCGACCAGTTCTACATCATCCTGCGCGGCGGACCGCGCAACCAGACGCTGACCGCCGTCTACTGGATTTTCAACCAGTCGTTCGTGTCGTTCAAGCTCGGCTACGGCGCCGCCCTGTCGATGGTCCTGCTGGTCATCCTGGTCGCGCTCAGCCTGATCCAGCTGCGGCTGCTGCGCCAACCGGAGGGCGTTGACTGATGGCGCAGGCAAGGAGCCGCAAACGCCGCATCGGCATGCAGATCGCCGAGCACGCGACGGGCATCGTCGCCTCGCTGCTGTTCCTGGCGCCGATCGTCTGGACCGTGCTTTCGGCCTTCAAGCCGGCACAGGAATCGCGCCAGCCGCCGCTGCCGCCCTGGCCGACGACGGGTTTTTCGGTCGAGAACTACGCCACGCTCAACACCTTCGGCGATGGTCTCTGGCTGCCGGCGCAAAACAGCATCTATGTCTCGGTCATGACGGTGGTGCTGTCGGTGATCGTCAGCGTGCTGGCCGGCTACGGTTTCTCGCGCTTCCGCTTTCCGCTGAAGAACCTGCTCTTCGTCCTTATCCTGTCGACGATCATGATCCCGTTCCAGTCGATCCTGACACCGATCTTCCTGGTGCTGACCAAGATCGGCCTGCACAACACGCTGACCGGGCTGGTTTGCGTCTATGTCACGCTGCAGCTGCCGTTCTCGATCTTCATGATGCGCAACGCTTTTGACGCGGTGCCGCGCGAGATCGAGGAAGCGGCGCGCATGGACGGCGCCAACAACGTCACCATGCTGCTGCGGGTGATGCTGCCGCTGGTCTGGCCGGGCATCGTCACCATCGCGCTGTTCGCATTTCTCGGCGCCTGGAACGAGTTCTTGGCAGCGCTGGTGCTGATGACCGACCAGTCCAAATTCACGCTGCCGATCATGATGACGGCGCTGCAGTCGGGCCGCTTCGGCGCCATCGACTGGGGTGCGGTGCAGGCCGGGGTCACCGTGATGATGGTGCCATGCCTGGTGCTGTTCCTGCTGCTGCAGCGGTTCTACATCCGCGGCCTCATGGCAGGGGCCGTGAAGTGACCAATCGAACCGAATCGGAGTAAATTGATGACCGCATCGCAATCCGCCAAGCCGGCTGCCGAGATGGACCAAACCGGCAAGTCGGACAAGCCAAAACGCGCCTTCCGCCCGCTGCCGGTGCCGCAGGTCGATGTGCGCGGCTTCTGGGGCGAACGTGCCGATGCCGTCGCCACCACGACCGCCGGCATCCTCTATGATCGCTGCGTCGAGGCGCGCATGCTCGAGCAGATCGATCCGGACCGGCCATCGCCGGGCGTCGTCATTCCGTTCCACTCACCTTCGCCGGACGAAGCAGCCACCGCCGGCAACGAATTCACAGGATCGACGGTGACGACCCAGATGTTCTGGGACTCCGACTGGGGCAAGACCATCGAGACCGCCGCCTACTCGCTGTACCGCCGCCGCAACGACGCGCTGGAGAAGAAGATCGACGCCGTCATCGACATGTACGGCAGACTGCAGCAGCCGGACGGCTATCTGTCGAGCTGGTACCAGCGCATCCAGCCCGGCCTGCGCTGGACCAATCTGCGCGACTGCCACGAGCTCTACTGCGCCGGCCATCTGATCGAGGGCGCGGTCGCCTACTACCAGGCGACGGGAAAACGCAAGCTGCTCGACATCATGTGCCGCTATGCCGACCATATCGCCGAGACCTTCGGCGCCGAGCCCGGCAAGAAGAAAGGCTATTGCGGCCATGAGGAGATCGAGCTGGCGCTGGTCAAGCTCGCGCGGGTCACCGGCGAGCAGAAGTACATGGAACTGGCCAAATACTTCATCGACCAGCGCGGCCTTGAGCCGCATTATTTCGACGAGGAGGCGCGTGCCCGCGGCGCCGACCCAAAAGCCTATCATTTCAAGACCTACGAATACAGCCAGTCGCACAAGCCGGTGCGCGAGCAGGACAAGGTCGTCGGCCATGCGGTGAGGGCGATGTATCTCTATTCCGGGATGGCCGATATCGCGACCGAATATGGCGACGACACGCTGCGGGCGGCGCTCGACCGGCTGTGGGACGACCTCACCACCAAGAACCTCTACATCACCGGTGGCCTCGGACCGTCGTCGCACAATGAGGGCTTTACATCAGACTACGATCTGCCCAACGAAACCGCCTATGCTGAGACCTGCGCTTCGGTCGGATTGGTGTTCTGGGCGAGCCGCATGCTCGGCATGGGCCCCAACGCGCGTTACGCCGACATGATGGAGCGGGCGCTCTACAACGGCTCGATTTCGGGCCTGTCGCTCGACGGCTCGCTGTTCTTCTATGAAAATCCGCTGGAAAGCCGGGGCAAGCACAACCGCTGGAAATGGCATCGCTGCCCGTGCTGCCCGCCCAATATCGGCCGCATGGTCGCCTCGATCGGCAGTTATTTCTACGGCCTGTCCGACGATGCCCTTGCCGTCCATCTCTATGGAAACAGCACGGCTCGTTTCGATATCGCAGGAACGCAAATGGAGCTGCGCCAGACCAGCAACTATCCATGGGACGGCGCGGTCTCGATCACGATCGAACCCGAGGCGCCGACGACATTTACCTTACATCTGCGCCTGCCGGCCTGGTGCCGCAAGGCGGCGCTCAAGGTGAACGGGCAGGCGGTCGATCTGGTGGATGTAACCAGCGACGGCTATGCCGCGATCCGGCGCGAATGGCGCAAGGGAGACCAGGTCGAACTCGATCTCGAAATGGCCATCGACCAGCTCTATGCCAACCCTCAGGTGCGGCAGGACATCGGCCGCGTCGCGTTGGCCCGCGGTCCGCTGATCTATTGCGTCGAGGAGACCGACAATGCCGGCCAGCTGCACCGCATTGCCTTGCCACGCGCGGCAAACATCGAGGCGCATAAGCAGCCGAACCTGTTGGGCGGCGTCGTGACGCTTTCGGTTCTGGCCAGGAAAGAGGCGTTTGAGAACTGGGACGACGGCCTCTACCGCACCGAACCGCCGGCGGTTGAGGAAGCAAAAATCACCGCCGTTCCCTATTTCGCCTGGGACAACCGCGATCCCGGCGAGATGCTGGTCTGGATCAGAAGCGTCGGATAGGCGGGATCGCCGATTTCAGCATATCTTGAATTCACCATGGCGCGCGTCATCTAGTTTTGAGTGGCGTCAGCCACTTGAACGGGCGGAGGCAGATTGTGGCGCTCGAAGCTGTTGTGCGTGCGAACGCCAGCGGTCGGCTTATGGTCGTGACCGTCGCGGCGGTGCCGTTGCTGTTCGTGCTCAGCGGGCTGGCCATTCGCTATGCGGCTTTTGCTTCGGTGTCGGAGGAAACAGGTTTCGCGGCCTATGCCCGTGCGCTGTGCCGGTGGGATTGCGCCTGGTACATTGGCATCAGCGAACAGGGCTATGAGCGGTTTCCCATTCCAGACCACAGCAATGTCGGTCGCTGGGGCTTCTTCCCGCTCTACCCGATGCTGGTGGCGGTGATCCGGTCAGTTTTCCCTTTTCCTACGATACTGATCGCGACAATCACCTCGATTGCGTGCAGCTACGCCGCCTGTCTGGTGGCGTGGCCGCTGCTCGAGAAGAACATGAGCGCCTATGTGCTGTATTGCGCGTTTCTGCTCAGCGGCCCGTTCTCCTTTCATTTCACGACCTTCCTCAGCGAACCGTTTTTCGTGCTGCTGACCTCATGCGTTTTTCTGGCGCTCAAGCGCTCCAGCTATCTCGCCGCGGGCGTTTCATCCGCGCTGCTGTCGGCGACCAGGCTGGTCGGGGTCTTCGTGGTCTTTGCAACCGTCATTCAAATGTTCAGCGAGCACCGCCGGCAGGGCGGATCGGCGCTGTCTTTCCCGCGCTGGCTGCTTGGCCGACCGGATCTGCTGGTCGCTGTCCTCATCTCGCCGGCCGGTTTGTTCGCTTACATCCTGTTCCTGTACCTTACCGTCGGAGACGGCTTTGCATTCCTGCACATCCAGCGCGCCTTCGGACGGGTGGCCGGCAATCCGCTGGTCTTCCTATGGGACGGGCTCTCCGTTGTTCCGAAGACGGGCTGGCTGCCCACGGCGCCGCAATGGAGCGCGCTCGCCGCGATCGCTGGACTGGCGCTGTCGGCCGGTCTGGCGGCTCGCAGGCAATATGGCGCGGCACTCTTCTGCGCGCTCTGCATCATCCTGCCGCTGATCACCAACCTGGCCTCGATGGTCAGATATGTGATTGGGCTTGCGCCCCTGACAATGTTGCTCGTCGTCCTGTTGTCGGCGTCGAGGCTGATTTGGCTCGCGGCTTTGGTTCTCTTCCTTGGCGCCTGTTATTTGATGACTGTGGCGTGGATCGGAGGCTACCTTGCCCTGGTCTGACGTTCCGGACCCGCATCGGCGCGCTGCCTGGTTCGGTGGCTACGCGCTCGCGGCGGTTCTGGCTGGGTCCGAGATCGTCATCCTTGCGCTTGCTCTCAATCCGGACGTCAACGCGGACTATCGCGCCTTTTACATCGATCGGACGACGACCTGCCTCAATCGCGATGCGACCGGCAGCTACACACTTGGCCAGACGGTATCGTTCCGGAGCGACGGCGCCAAACGGGCAGCCAGCATAAAGGTCTGCGGCTGGTCGGGGTCGGCAGGCGACGGCACCCATTCGCTAGGCGAGACCTCGCGGCTTCGCGTGAAGATACCGCCGCTCCGCGACGGCCTGATGGCCACGCTGCAAATGGCCGCCGTCATTCGTCCACCGCAGATCACGCAAAGGGTGGTGATCTCGGTGAACGGTGTTCGGGTGCATGCGGAGACGCTGTCTGGCAAAGAACCACGAACGGTCTCGTTCGTCGTTCCACCGGCGGCTCTCGGCAAGGCCGATACACTCGAAATCGCCTTCGACTATCTCGACGGCATTCCGCCGACTCCGGCCGCCAGCAACATCTACAAGCGCTCCATCAAGCTGGTGTCGTTGCGGCTGGATGCGATTTGATCACGCTCAACGGCCTGCAGTCCATGCATCTCACGACGCGCGAGCATTGCCGTGCGCTGGCGACCGGTACAGGGCCGCACGGTACCAGCTGCGCCCGAGCGCGCCTTAGCGAAAGGTCTCCGGCCCGGGGCGCGCCATGGCCTGCTCGCGAGGTGTTTTGTCTGCGGCCGCCATGATCAAGCTGGCGAAGCGCGTGAGATCCACATTGCCGCCACTAACGATGACACCGATGCGCTGGCCTCGCAGGCTTTGCGATTCACTGCGAACCGCCGCCGCTGCAAGGCAACCGGTGGGTTCGACCACGATTTTCATGCGCTCGGCGAAAAAATGCATCATTTCGACGAGCGCGTCGTCGCTGACCGTGGTGATAGCGGCAACCTTGTCGCGGATGACAGGAAAATTATGCGCGCCCAGATGGGTGACGACCGCGCCATCGGCGATGGATTTCGGCACTTCGATGGTGACGACCTCACCCCGCGCGAGGGATTGCTGACCATCATTGCCGGCCTCCGGTTCAACCCCGACGACCCTGCAGGCGGGCGCGCATTCCGCTGCCGCCAGTGCGGCGCCGGCGAGCAGGCCGCCACCGCCAAGGCAGACATAAAGGGCATCGAGAGAGCCGGCCTCCTGGATAAGTTCAAGTGTCGCCGTGCCTTGCCCGGCAATCACATCGGGGTGGTCGTAGGGTGGAATGAGGGCGGCTCCCCGCTCGGCGGCGATCCTGCCGCCAATCTCTTCGCGGTTCTCGCTGTAGCGGTCGTAGAATATCACTTCGGCGCCATAGCCGCGGGTGGCACGCACCTTCAGCTCGGGCGCATCCCTGGGCATGATGATGACTGCCTTCACGCCCTTGATCGCCGCCGCATAGGCCAGCGCCTGCGCGTGATTGCCCGAAGAATAGGCCACCACTCCCCGCGCCCGCGCCGAAATATCCAAGGCCAGAAGCGCGTTCATGGCGCCGCGGAACTTGAACGCGCCGCCACGCTGGAAGTTCTCGCACTTGAAGAACACCTCGGCGCCGGTCAGCTCGTTGAAGGTGCGCGAGGTCAGCACCGGCGTCCGGTGGGCCAATCCGGCGAGGCGCGCCGCGGCGGTCAGAACATCGTCGAATGTCGGGATATTGAGGGGCATTGCGGGTCGCCTTCTACGCTTGCCGGTGGTGGGCTGTCCGATGGGCTGGCTTGTCTGCGACGATACGTGTTTGCGCGAACCGGCGATCGTATTCGATGGGAAGGTCGGCGCAACATTCGCCCGAATGGCGGGCGACAAACCGTAGGAAATGCCGCTGGTTAGCCAACACCGCTGTCTTCCCCTGAGAACCGCTCGCTAGAATGAGGGAAAGCCGGGGAGATGTCATGTCCGTCACCGCAGACGAGTCGCAGCTGCTGCTGCTTGCAGGCGATCAGGTCGCGCCGCTGTTGGAGCCGGATGCCGTCCTCGATGCCGTGCGGCGGTCCTTCGAGCTTCACAGTGCGCGCGAAGGCAGGGTCTTTCCGCTTGTGCGCGAGAAGCTGCATACCGGCGGCATTTTCGGTATCAAGTCGGGCGACGTGCCGAAAGCCGATCTTCTGGGCTTCAAGGCAGCGGGCTTCTGGCCAGCCAACCGCGAACTCGGCAAGGAGCCGCATCAGGCGACCATCGTGCTTTTCGACCCGCATACCGGGCGTCCCTTATGCATAATCGACGGGAACGCCATCACCACCTTGCGCACAGGGGCGGCTGGCGCCATTGGCCTGACCCTGCTGGCCCGCCCCGAAAGCCGGTCGATCTGCATTTTCGGCACCGGCACCCAGGGCCGGATCCAGCTGCGCCTGGCCCTGCGTGCCATGCCCGGTCTGGACACCATCCATTACCTGACGGCGGACGGCCGCCCCGACGCGGCGTTCGAGGCGGCATTCGATGATTTCGCGCCGGCCCATTCGAACCAAGCCGCCAAAGCTGTCGGCTCGAGCGATATCATTATCACCGCGACCCCCGGCAGCGGGCCGCTGTTTCCGCCAGAAGCGGTGCGGCCCGGCACGCACATCAACGCCGTGGGTGCCGATACGCAAGGCAAGCGGGAACTGCCCGACGGCCTGCTTCGCCGGGTACGGCTCTTTGCCGACGACTGCGAGCAATCGGCCGCTGTCGGCGAAGGCCAGTGGGACACCGGCTGCCGGGCAATCGAAATCGGCGATCTTCTGACCGGAAAAATTCCGTTCAGGCGCGATGCCGCCGACATCACGGTCTTCGATATGACCGGGCTCGCGCTGCAGGATCTGACGGTCGCGGATATGCTCTGGCGACAGGCCAGGAGCCGGGGCACGGGAACGCGCGTGCCATGGCGCTGGTAGGCCGGGCCGAAGTGACCGACGGCGACGGAACAAAGCTCGAGACGCGATCTTCGTTGCGCACGGAACAGTCAATCAGCTCGCCCTGAAGGGTCCACTCAAGAAGATCTTCGTCATCGCTGAGAACTGACCACAGCTTCCTCTGTCCGAAAGGAACGAACTGCCACGCCGGACTATGGCGGACATGCGCCGTGGACGCGGTGAAGCTGTGTGCCTGAAGCGCGCCCGCGCCGCGCCAGGGAATAGGCCGCGCTGGCGCCGACAATCCCGCCGCCGATCACCACGACGTCCGCTGACTTGGGCAGCGTTTCATCGCTGCTGATGTGGTGGATTAAAGGGGACATGGCGGCCTCGGCAATCAACGATAGCTCGCAGTATCGGCGACCGGCGCCGCAGAATGCACTGACTGCAGTGGCATCTTGGTATTTTGCACCGGATATCGCCGGCATTCGGCGAGGGACGCGGAAGGGGCGATTCTATCGTCGTGTCAGTCTTCCCACTCCAACAGTCCTGGTGCTCATGAACACCCAGTCCATCACATTCGAACTTTTTGAAGCGCACCATCTTGAGGAAGCGACGGCCCTGTCGCGAGCGGCCGGCTGGCCGCACCGGAGGGAAGACTGGGCCATGATCTGGTCCCTGAGCAAAGGTCAGGTCGCCTTGGAAGCCGGCAGGGTGGTCGGAACCGCCTTCATGACCCCCTTCGGAAATACCTGCGCAACGCTCAACACCATCATCGTCGATGAGGCAATGCGTGGTCGCGGGCTGGGACGGCGGCTGACCACCACCGCGCTCGAGCAGGCCGGAGACCGCGAGTGCCGCCTTACCGCCACGGCCGACGGACTGCCTCTTTATGAAAAGCTGGGCTTTTTCGCGACGCACGATGTTCGCCAGCACCAGGGCACCGTCGGGCAGGTCAGTGCGCCCCCGGCCGTGGAATGGATCGGGTCCGAGCACCTTCCGACACTCACCGCGCTCGATCGCGCCGCCTTCGGTGCGGATCGCGCCGCACTCATGAACGCCTTGGCGGGCGAGGGACGGTTTGCGGCCATCACCAACGAGGACGGCATCGCGGCCTTCGGAGCCGTGAGGGCATTTGGCAGGGGCGAGGTCGTCGGACCGGTCGTGGCGCAGGATCGCGATCAGGCGAGAGCCCTGATCGCCTTCATCCTCTCGGGAATGCAGGGCCGCTTCGTGCGCATCGACATCCCTGAAGACGCCGGCCTTTCAACCCGGCTAAGGATTGGGGCTTGCCCATGTGGGCGGGCCGGTTGCCATGCTCCGGGGCGCAAGCAATATCCCGGGTTCCGCGAACGCACGCATCTTTGCCCTGGCCAGCCAGGCCCTCGGCTGAGCCCAACTCAGAAGGCCATGGATCAGGTGGAGCGGTCGCCGTGCTCGCCGGGTCCTCGCTGCGCAAAAACCCATCGGTCGAGCATGAGAAGATTGACCGCCGGAACAAGCAGGCATGTAACCAGAATGGCAATGATCGGCGGCAGGCCGAGTTTCGCCGTCAAAAGCGCCGGCGCCGCATAAGCCACGGCAAAGCCTGTCGCCGTCAGCAGGAGAAAACGCGCAGCTTCCGATCGATGCGATCCATTCGACATGAAGGTTACTGATTTATGGGCGAAATATGAAAACACGGCAGCCGCGGCGTAAGCCGCGAGCGACGCCTGGACCGGCGAAAGGCCGATCCATTTCGATTCGACCAAACCGACAGCCAGGGCAGCATACAGGATTGTCGCGGCGATGCCGACCAACCCGAAGCGCGCCAGCAGCTTCAGCCCGGCACCGGCAGTCGAACGGTCCTCAGACATGCGCGCTGCACGCATACTGGGCCCCGAGCGGCAGAGGCGCGAGCAGGCGCTCGAGTCGTCTGGCGAAGGACCTGGCCGACGGCAGCAGCAGGAAGTGCTCGGATCGGATATCCTGAAAACCCGTCTCCTGAAAAAGGGATCTTGCCTTGGCGGCGTTGAGCAGGACCGCGTCCTGGTCGAACGGACACCGGAACACCGCAAGACGCGTCAGCGGATTATGGGGGTTATGCTCGATGATGCAGGCGACGCCGCCCGGCCGCACGACGCGCCGCATTTCCCGGAAGAAATCGAGCCAGGAGGCGGGCGGAACGTGATGGACGACGCAACTGGCGAAAGCCAGATCGAACGCGCCGTCGCCATAAGGCAGGCGCGGCGTCGTGCAGGCCCTGTAGGTCACACACGGATTGTCCTGGCCGGCGCGCAGGATCGATTCTTCCGAGACGTCGCAGCCATCCAGGCTCTCGAACGCGCCTTCGAGATAAGGGTGGAGCGACCCGACGCCGCAGCCGATATCCAGCGCCCGCACCCCGCCCTGTCGAACCCCACGCTCGACAACGAGACGCCGCAGCAGGTCGGCCTTGGCGATCAGAAAAAAGTCGTGCCCGAGTCCGGAAAACCGGATGGATCCTGCGACCGCCTCGCCATAGTTCGATTTATAGCTGTCGAAGAGTTCGGCCATCAGCCGAGGCTCCGTTCCTGGGTTTTCGAAACGGTCGACGGCTCTCACTGGCGGCACGCATCGCCTTGTCGAAGCCGGCGACCCGATCGATCACGTAAAGCGGACGGCGTTTCACCTCGGCGTGGATGCCGCCGACATAGAGCCCGACCACGCCGGTCATGAAAAGATTGATGCCGCAAAGCAGCGACACGATCACCACGGTGGATGTCCAGCCGGCAATGATGCCGGTTTCAAAAATCCAGGCGAAGATGGCGTAAATGCCGAACAACACCGCAAGCGCGGAGATCGCCAATCCGCCCCACAGCGCCATGCGCAGCGGCTTCTCGGAGAAGCTTACGATGCCGTGAACGGCAAGGTGCATCATCTTCCAGAATGGGTATTTGGTCTGGCCAAGGGTCCGCGCCGGGCGTTCGAAAGGCACCGCTGTCTGCTTGAACCCCATCCAGGCGAACATGCCCCTGACGAAACGGTCGTGTTCGGGCATTTGCTTGAAGGTTTCCAGAGCCTTGCGCCCGACCAGGCGAAAATCGCCGACGTCGCGGGGGATGTCGACCGACGTCATCTTCTCCAGCAGGCGGTAGAAAAGACTCGCCGTCAGGCGCTTGAACCAGGATTCGCCCTCACGCTTGACACGGCGGGCATAGACGATCTCGAAGCCTTCCTTCCACTTCGCCACCAGATCGAGGACCACCTCCGGCGGGTCTTGCAGGTCGGCATCCATGACGATGACGGCATCACCCGCAGCCGCATCCATGCCGGCCGTGATGGCGACCTGATGGCCGAAATTGCGGGAAAGCTCGATCAGCCGGAAGCGCGGCTCGACGGCGACGACGTTGCGAAGGTATTCGACGCTCCCATCGAGGCTTCCGTCATCGACGAAGATCGCCTCAGTCTCGCCGTCCAGCCGGCCGATCAGCGAACTGATCCGCTCGATCAGTCGCGGCAGCACCTGTTCTTCATTGTATATGGGAAGGACCAGCGAGTACCGGGGCGGCGACACGTTCACCGCAGTCCTGATGCTTTGGATCACAGGGTCTCGCATGCCGTTGAAAATGGAACGCAAGCTACAAAGTTCCAAGAACATACAAGAAATCGCTAAATTTAGCGGTTTCGGCCAGGTGCTGATCATGCGTGGAAAGGAACACAGGCGTTACCGCAATCGAACGTCCACTTGTGGTCGGAGCACGGCGTCAATGGGCTATCGCCCGTCCCAAACCGCCGCGAAGCAACCTTTGAGGACCCGCTTCGATCATGCCGCCCAAAAACGGGTGTCTGCTGGCCGATCTGCCCCGCTTGCCACTTCTGCCATTGCACAAGCCACATCAGAACAATAGATGGTGCGGAGCGGCCGCCCCTTATGTCAGGTGGAAAAACAGGACTATGCGCATGACCGATACGCTGGACTCAGCGAAATTGACCGACCGGGTCGCGGCCCTGGTCGAGGCTGCCAAACGGGCCGGCGCCGACGCCGCCGACGCGGTTGCGGTGCGCGGCCGTTCGACCGGCGTGTCGGTGCGGCTTGGCAAGGTCGAGGGCACCGAGGCGTCCGAGAGCGAGGATGTCTCGCTGCGCGTCTTCGTCGGGAAGCGGGTGGCGAGCGTCTCGGCGACCGCTGCCTCCGACCCGAAAGCGCTGGCCGAGCGCGCCGTGGCGATGGCGAAAGTCTCGCCGGAAGATCCCTACCAGGGCCTCGCCGATCCGGCCTTGCTGGTCAAGAAGCCGCGCGACCTCGATCTGTTTGATCCGACGGAAGTCTCGGCCGACCAGTTGAAGGAAGCGGCGCTGGCCGCGGAAGCGGCGGCCCTTGCCGTCAAGGGCGTTACCAATTCGGCCGGCAGCGGCGCCAGCGCCGGGCTTGGCGGGCTGGTGCTCGCCACCTCGCACGGCTTTGTCGGCCACTATGTCGCCTCGCGCTTTTCGCGCTCGACCAGCGTCATCGCCGGCGAGGGCACCGGCATGGAGCGCGACTATGAATACTCCTCGCGCCAGCATTTCTCCGATCTCGACGCACCCGAGGACATAGGCCGCAAGGCAGGCGAACGCGCCGCGCGACGCGTCGGCGCGCGCAAGGCGGCGACCGGGCCGGTCGATGTGGTGTTCGACCCGCGCGTCGCCCGCGGCATCGCCGGCCATCTCGCCGGCGCCATCAATGGCGCCTCCGTCGCGCGCAAGACCAGCTTTCTGCGCGACATGATGGGCAAGCAGGTGGCGGCGGCCGCGATCACCGTCACCGACCAGCCGCTCCGGCTCCGTGGCCAGGCGTCGCGTCCGTTCGACGGCGAAGGCATCGAGGGCGAAAAGCTGCTCATGGTCGAGAAGGGCGTTTTGAACCACTGGTTCCTGTCGACCTCAGTCGCGCGGGAATTGGGGCTGACCACCAACGGGCGCGGCTCGCGCAACGGCTCCTCGGTCTCGCCGTCATCGACCAATCTTGCCATCGAGCCGGGCGAGCGGACGCCCGAGGACCTCATCAAGTCGCTCAAATCAGGCTTTTACGTCACCGAAGTGTTCGGCCAGGGCGTCGACATGGTGACTGGCGAGTACAGCCGCGGCGCTTCCGGCTTCTGGATCGAGAATGGCGAGCTCGCCTATCCGGTTGCGGAAGTGACCATCGCCTCGAACCTGAAGACGATGTTCCTCAACATGGTTCCGGCGAGCGATCTCGATCGCAATTTCGGCACCGCCGCACCAACGCTGCTGATCGAAGGCATGACCCTTGCCGGAGCTTGACCAGGTCGCCTCCGCCGCCGGGGCTCGTGAGGATCTGCCGCTGCTGCGCGACGCTGCCCGCGAGGCGGGCGCCATCGCCATGCGCTATTTCGGCAACAATCCGCAAGTGTGGATGAAGGGCGGCACCTCACCGGTGAGCGAGGCCGATCACGCCGCCGACGCCTATCTGCGCCAAACCTTGCTTGCAGCCCGGCCGGACTATGGCTGGCTGTCGGAGGAGACGGCCGACGATCCGGCAAGGCTTGCCGCCCGCCGCACCTTCGTCGTCGATCCGATCGACGGCACGCGCGGCTTCCTCGAAGGCCTGCGCTCCTGGTGCGTCAGCGTCGCGGTGGTCGAGGACGGCCGCACGCTTGCCGGCGTGCTCGAATGTCCTGCCACGGAGGAGACCTATTGGGCGCTGCCAGGTGAGGGGGCGTTCCTGAATGGCCGTCGCATTGCCGTGCGCCGCCCGGCAGCGATGGTCGAAATTGGCGGGCCGAAGCGATTGATCGCCCTGATGCCGGCGGAATGGCAGGGCCGGCTGAGCCGCGTGCCCTATATTCCCTCGCTCGCCTATCGGCTGGCGATGGTCGCCAATGGCAGGCTCGACGCGACCTTCGTCAAACCCAGCGCACATGACTGGGACATCGCCGCGGCGGATCTCATTCTGCGCGAGGCCGGCGGCGCATTGCTCGACCAGAAGGGCCGCGCACCGCGCTATGCCGGCGAAGTCATCCAGCACGGCGCGCTGGTCGCCGGCAGCGGCGAACTGCTCGCCGTCCTCTCCGCCGTCGTTGCAGGGCTGGACGATTGAACATGTCATCAATGGTTCCAAAGTCGGCGGCTTTGGTCTAGACCTGTCACAAACTCACGATATGTGAAGGACCGACATGACCGCGGAAGACGGAAAGAAGCAGCTTTTGCACCTGGTGTTCGGCGGCGAACTGAAGACGCTGGGCGGAACAGAATTCCGTGATCTCGAGACGCTCGACATCGTCGGCATCTATCCGGATTATCAATCCGCGCAAACGGCGTGGAAAGCCAGGGCCCAAGCCAGCGTGGACAATGCCCACATGCGTTATTTCGTCGTTCACCTGCACCGGTTGCTCGACCCCGACAACAAGCCTGCCGGTTGACATGGATGGATCATGAAGGCGTGAAAGGGCCGGCCACGAGGTCCGCGGCAAGGCGGCGTCGCGGTGGCACCCCGAAGACATTCTGGCGCAAGATACGCGAACCGCTGGCGCAATCGCGATTCGTCAAGAACGCCATCGCCAGCCTGTTTGCGCAGTTCGTTCGCCTCGTCCGCCTGACCAATCGTGCTGTCGACGGATCGGCGCAGATGTCGGGCGGCGCCTACTCGCAGTTCGAACCCGCCATCATTGCGCTGTGGCACGGCCAGCATCTTCTGACTCCGGCCTACTATCCCGGAGGACGGCCAGTAGTCGCCATGGTGTCGCGTAGTGCCGATGCCGAGCTCAACGCACTGATGATCGAGAAATTCGGGATCGAGGCGGTGCGCGGCTCGGGTGGACGCGAAGGCTCGAAGCGTCGCGACAAGGGCGGCGCCAAAGCGCTGATCGCCCTGAAAAAGTCACTCGCCACCGGCAAGAACGTCGCCATGATCGCTGACATTCCGCATGGCACGCCGCGCGACGCTGGGCTTGGCATCGTTCTCCTGGCGCGGCTTTCGGGCCGGCCGATCCTGCCCGCCGCAATCGCCACCAGCCGCCGCAAGGTGCTGGAGCGCAGCTGGGACAAGACCACGATCAATCTGCCGTTCGGCCGCTCCTCGATCGTGCTTGGAGCGCCGGTGTTCGTTCCGGCCAACGCCGACGAGGCTGAAATGGAACGCAAGCGCCAGGAGGTCACGGCCGCGCTCAACGCCGCGACCGCCGAGGCCTACCGCCTCGTGGATGGCCCAAAATGAGCGAGCGCTGGGCGCGCACTTTCCTGACGGCGTATCGTTTCGCAGGCGCAGCCGCCTATCCCCTGGTCGGGCCCTATGTCGCCTGGCGCACCTCCAGAGGCAAGGAGGATCGAATTCGCCGGCGCGAGCGCTATGGCATCGCCGGGCGCGAGCGCCCCGAAGGGCCGCTGATCTGGATCCATGCGGCGAGCGTCGGCGAGACGATCGCCGTCGTGCCGCTGGTTGAGAGCATCCTCGATTACCGTGTCAACATCGTGCTGACGACGGGGACCGTCACCTCCGCTCAGGTTGCCGAGGAACGGCTCGGCGACCGCATCATCCACCAATACGTGCCGCTCGACCTCAAGCCGGCGGTCAGCCGCTTCCTCGACCATTGGCGGCCGGATCTGGCGATCATCGCCGAATCGGAGATCTGGCCGATGACCATCCTCGAGCTCGGCGCACGGCGTGTGCCGCAGGTGCTGGTCAATGGCAGGCTGTCGGACCGTTCGTACAAATCCTGGAAGAAGCGCGCCAACATCGCCGAGGCGCTGTTCGAGAATCTCGCCCATGTTGTCGCCCAGTCGGATGTCGACGGCGAGCGCTTCCTCTCGCTCGGCGCCCGGCCGGTCACCGTATCCGGCAATCTCAAGGTCGACACCACGCCGCCGCCGGCCGATGAAAGGGCGCTGTACACGCTGAAGCGCCAGATCGGCGCCCGCCCGACCTGGGCGGCGATCTCGACCCATGACGGCGAGGAGGCGGTCGCCGCCGAGGTTCACGCGATGCTGCACAAGCGTCACCACGGTCTTTTGACCATTGTCGTGCCGCGCCATCCCGATCGCGCTGAAGCGCTTGCCGCCCAGATTTCGGGCATGGGGCTGAAAGTCGCTCGGCGCAGCAAGGGCGACCGGATCATCGCCGATACGGACATTCTGCTCGGCGACACGATGGGCGAGATGGGGCTTTATCTCCGGCTGACAGAGATCGCCTTCGTTGGCCGTTCGCTCACCTCGGAGGGCGGCCAGAACCCGCTGGAGCCGGCCATGCTCGACACCGCGGTGCTGGCCGGCCGCAACGTCCAGAATTTTCGCGAGACCTATCAGCGCCTGCTCGACAGCGGCGGCGCCAAGCTGGTGCGCGACCGCGACATGCTGGCCGGCGCCGTCAATTTCCTTTTGACCAACGAGGTGGCTCGCCACGAGATGATGGCGGCGGGTGCGGCGACTGTCGAAGAGATGCGCGGCGCGCTGGCGCTCACCTTGAAATCGCTCGAACCCTACATTCAGCCTTTGGTCGTCAAATCGCGCCTCAAGGGCGCCAACGGCCGTTAAGATGGCCAGCGAAGCACCCCCCTTCTGGTGGGAAGAACCGGACTGGCGGGCGCTGGCGCTGGCGCCGCTGTCGGCTGTCTATGCGCTGGTTGCCGGCCGCCGCCTGCGCTCAGCGGCCCGCGAGAAGATCGAGGCGCCGGTGCTTTGCGTCGGCAACTTCACCGTCGGCGGCACCGGCAAGACGCCGGTGGCGATCGCACTGGCCCGGCAAGCGAGGCGCATGCAGCTCAATCCAGGTTTCCTGTCGCGCGGCCATGGCGGTTCCTTTGCGCGGCCGCATGTCGTCGATCCGCACCATGACGCCGCCAAGCATGTCGGCGATGAGCCGCTGCTGTTGGCTGCGCACGCACCGGTCGCAGTGACGCCGAACCGTGCCGCCGGCGCCCGCCTCCTGCTGGAAAAGCATGGCTGTGATTTCCTGATCATGGATGACGGTTTCCAGAGTGCGCGCATCCACATCGACTACGCGCTGGTCGTCGTCGACGCACGCTACGGCGTCGGCAACGGCCGCGTCATTCCTGGCGGTCCGCTCAGGGCTGGTATCGTCGACCAACTGGTTTTCACCAGCGCGCTGCTGAAGATGGGCGAGGGCCTTGCTGCCGATGCCGTCGTTCGCCAGGCGGCGCGCGCCGGCCGGCCGATCTTCGAGGCGCATACGCGGCCAACCAGCAAGGCGGGGCTGGCCGGCAAGCGATATCTGGCCTTTGCCGGCATCGGCCATCCCGAGAAATTCTTCGACACGGTCCGTCAGGCCGGCGGCGAGGTTGCGCTGGCCCGGTCGTTTCCTGACCATCATTTCTATGGCAAGGACGAACTGGCCGAACTGGCAACGACAGCGCGAGGTGCCGGACTTGGCCTCATCACCACCGCCAAGGACGCCGCCCGGCTGCGCCACGATGCCACGTCGGCCGATTTCCTCGGACAGCTCGATGTGCTGGAGATCGACACCGTGTTCGATCCCGACCACGTGCCCGAACGCATCATCGTCGAGACGCTGGATGCCTGGCGGCAGCGCAAGCTGCAGGGCTGATCCAGGGGCTTTCGAGAGTCGCGACGGCAGAACCTTTTGCGGAATGCCGGCAGGCAGAGGGGGCGCGAAGGACCGTTACAGATCGGGTCTCATTCTGCGTAACCGGTTTAGCGCCGGCTGCGCAGTTCGGGATGTGCCTCGATCTCGCGGCGCAGCGAGGCCGCGGCACTCACATAGGGCTCCTGCCTGGCGACGCTCCAGTATTTGAGCTCATCGAGCGGGATGCTTTCGCCGGTGACCGCACAGCGCACGAAGGCGCCGGGGCTGGTCACCTGGAAGTCGCCGTCCAGGTAGCGGATACGGGCTTCCTTGCCGCCGGGGCCTTCAAAGCGATTCATCATGACATGGAGCCAAGGTTCATGACGATGTCATCGCCACAAAATGCCGGCAAGGTCAAGCTCCGAGCGAGGCAAGATTGGCTTCAGTCGGCTTCGTTTCGAACGGCAACCAGCCGGGCAGGCCGGCAAAGTGGATGCCCCGCATCCTACTACTCGGCTGCGATGAAATCCTCGATCTTTTCCGCCGCCAGTCCGGCTTGGGCCGCGATGCGCCGGGCAAGCTCGGCTGCGGCGGCGCGCGGGCGCCCGATAGGCCGGTCGAGCCAGTAGGATATCGGGCTGAGGACGACGCGCTCGTCGGCGGCGATGATACGGCCAGACTTCAGTTGATCCTCGGTCATCGGCGGCCGCGCCAGCGCGATGCCGAGACCATGGGCGGCGGCGCCGAGCACCAGATTGTAGTCCTCGAAACGGCGGTCCTGCGGACGCGGGCGATAGTCGATGTCCTGTGCGGCAAACCAGGCACGCCAGGCCGAGGCGTCGGAATCGTTGATCAGCGGGAATTTGAGCAGCCGGGCAGGGTCGCCTCGGCCGATGTCGCGGGCGAGGTCCGGCGCGGCGACCGGAAACACATGTTCCTCGAACAGCTGCACCGAGACGCGGCCGGGGATGCGGCCGCGGCCGCAGCGGATCGACAGATCGATGCCCTCGTCGGCAAGGTCCGCCTGGCGGATATCGACGTCGAGCACGATGCGCAGCCTGGACGGATTGTTTTCCAGCGCCGCCATGCGCGGCATCAGCCACAGCCCGCTGACCGAGGGGATCGAGGTCAGCCGCACCACGGCGGTGCCGCGCGGCTCGATCCAGCGGTCCGAATTGCTCGATATCAGCGCGAAGGCCTCAGTGGTGCGCAGATGCAGGCGGTTGCCTTCGATCGTCAGCGACACTCCACGCGCGCCGCGATCGAACACTTTCAGTCCGAGCCAATCCTCGAGCTTGGCGATCTGCCGGCTGACGGCGCCATGGGTGAGATTGAGTTTTTCGGCAGCGGCCGAAAAGCTGCCCGTCCGTGCCGCGGCGTCGAAGGCGCGCAGGGTTTCGAGCGGCAGCATCGCGTCTGAGCTGTGATCCATAGTCACAGCTGACCCTCGATTTGGTCGTTTGTCAACCGATCGGGAAAGGCGCTTTGTATGTTGAGAGCATGAAACGCGGGAATAATGAAATGAACGCTTGTACCGGCACGTTGAATACGACACAGCGGATCGACACCACGGCGGCCATTGCGGTGGCGTTGACAGTGGTCGGCTGGGCCTCCGCCTTTCCGGCGATCCGTGCCGGCCTCGTCGCTTTCGGGCCGCTGGAACTTGGCGCGCTGCGCTTCGCCATCGCGGCGGTGCCGGCGGCGATCTTCCTCGCCGTCAAGCGGCCGGCGCTGCCCCGGCTCGATGAATTATGGCGCTTTGCCTTCGGCGGCGCCGTCTTCGTTGCGCTGTACACGGTAATGCTCAATTTCGGCGAGCTGACCGTCTCGGCGGGTGCCGCCGGCTTCATCATCAATGTCAGCCCGATCTTCACCGCGATCATGGCGATGGCGCTGCTTGGCGAACGCTTCTCGGGCCTGGCCTGGGCCGGCACATTCCTGTCCTTCGCCGGCATCGGCATCATCGCCATGGGCGAGGGGCAAGGGTTGCATTTCAACAATGGCGCGCTGCTGGTCCTCGGCTCGGCGCTGTGCTCGGCGGTCAACACCATCGTGCAAAAGCCGCTGTTTGCCCGCCATCATCCGCTGACCATTTCGGCCTCGAACATGCTGCTCGGCGCGCTCTGTCTGCTGCCCTTCCTGCCGAACGGCCTGGCGCAGGCGGCAGTTGCCGATACCGCCGGTCTCGGCGCCGTCGTCTTTCTCGGCATCGTGCCAAGCCTCATCGCCTACGCCGCCTGGGCGACAGCACTTTCCCGGCTGCCGGCGGCGCGCGCCTCGAACTTCCTTTATCTGGTTTCCCCGGTGGCGACGCTGATCGGCTTCTTCTGGCTGGGCGAGGTGCCGACGCTGCTCGGCATTCTCGGTGGCGCGCTGGCGCTCGGCGGCGTGGTCGTGGTGAATTTGAAGCGGTGAATCAGAGGGTTGGAGGTTGCTTGAATCATAGACAGCTGTTTCGAACGGCTCTTTATGATTTCCCCTCTCCGGTTTGCTTCGCAAACCACCTCTCTCCACTTCGTGGGGCGAGGAACCCAAGTTTTCTGGGGTCGCGGCCTTGGCGATTGGTGTTTCCTCGCCCCCATTTTAATGGGGGAGAGGGCCGCGAAGCGGCCGGAGAGGGGGCTGCGCCGTCAGAACTGAAAAGCTCAGTCCCTTCACCGTCGCCCGAACAGTCTCTCAATGTCGGCGAGCCTGAGCTCGATATAGGTCGGGCGGCCGTGGTTGCAGGTGCCGGACCCGGGCGTCGCCTCCATCTGGCGCAGCAGTGCGTTCATCTCTTCCGGCTTGAGCAGGCGGCCGGAACGCACCGAGCCGTGGCAGGCCATGGTCGCGGCTATCCTGTCCAGCCGCACTTTCAGCGTGTCGACGGTGTCGTTGTCGGCGATCTCGTCGGCAAGGTCGCGCACCAGCTGCTGGACATTGGTTTCGCCGAGCATCGACGGCGTCTCGCGCACCGCGACCGCACCCGGGCCGAAGCGTTCGACGGCGAGGCCGAAGCGGGCCAGCGTTTCGGAATGCAAGGCTAGCCGCTCTGCATCCTCTTCCGGCAGATCGACGATCTCGGGCAAAAGCAGCATCTGCGACGGCACGGCGCGCGCATGCAATGCGTTCTTCAGCGCCTCGTAGACCAGCCGCTCATGCGCCGCATGCTGGTCGACGATGACGAGCGAATCCCTGGTCTGCGCGACGATGTAGTTCTCGTGTACTTGGGCGCGTGCGGCACCCAGCGCCATGCCGAGCAGCGTCTCCGCCGCTTCGTCTTGTCCGGCGCGCGCGTCGGCGCTGTGAAGCGAACCGGCAGCGAACGCCGCCTGATCGTTTTCGCCGAAGCCGCCATTTGCAGATCCTGCATCCAGCGGCCGTTGCGGCGAGCGGGCCGGATCGAAACCGGCGAAGCCGGAGGCCCGGTAGGCCGCTTCGTAGCTGCGATGGCCGTTGGCCGGTCCTGGATGCGCATAGGATGCTGCGCCTGGCCGGAATGCCGCCATCATGCCGGCCGCTCCTGATGTGGCGGCACGGATGCCGGCATTGGCCAGCGCCTCGCGAATGGCGCCGACGATCAGCCCGCGCACCAGCCCCGGATCGCGGAAGCGGACGTCGGCCTTGGCCGGGTGGACATTGACGTCGACGATGGCCGGATCGAGCGTCAGGAACAGCACCGTCACCGCATGGCGGTCGCGCGGCAGCACGTCGGCGAAGGCGCCGCGGATGGCGCCGGCAATCAGCTTGTCGCGCACCGGCCGGCCGTTGACATAGGCATATTGCTGCAGCGCGTTGGCGCGGCTGAAGGGTGGTATCGAAACGTGGCCGGCAAGATGCACACCGTCGCGCATGGCGTCGATGGCGATCGCGTTGGCCGGAAAGTCGGCGCCCATCACTTGCGCGACGCGGCGCAACCGGCCTTCCGGGCTGTCGTCGGTCGCCGGCAGTTCCAGCGTCGAGCGGTCGGAGCCGGCCAGCGTGAAGCGCACGGCCGGGAAAGCGATGGCGATACGCTTGATCACGTCGCTGGTCGCCGAGCTTTCGGCGTGCTCGCCCTTCATGAATTTGAGCCGCGCCGGCGTGGCGAAGAACAGGTCACGCACCTCGACCGTGGTGCCGCGATTGGCGGCCGCCGGCTTGACGGCGGACACGCGCCCGCCCTCGATGCCGATCTCGGCGGCGCTGTCGCCGTTGGCGGTGCGCGAGCGGATCGACAGCCGCGCCACCGACCCGATCGACGGCAGCGCTTCGCCGCGAAAGCCGAGCGAGTGGATGTCGTGAATGTCATCGGCGAGCTTCGAGGTGCAATGGCGTGCGATCGCCAGCGGCAGTTCCTTTTCCGGAATGCCTGAGCCATCGTCGGTGACGCGGATCAGGTTCAGCCCACCGCCGGCGGTGACGATCTCTATTCTCCCAGCGCCGGCATCGAGTGCGTTCTCGACCAGTTCCTTGACCACGCTTGCCGGACGCTCGATGACTTCGCCGGCGGCGATCTGGTTGATCATCGTTTCGGAAAGCTGGCGAATGGGCATGGGGGTACTATACGCGGATTCGTCGCCCAAGCGGGAGGGGCGAATTCAGGAATCCGCGCCGCTCACGGTGCTCCTGCATTTCACGTCATCAGCCTGGGCAGTGCCGCTGCCAGCGCGTCGACGGCAAGGCGGACCTTCAGCGGCAAGTGAGGTGTCTGCAGCCAGAGCGCATAGGCGTCGTAAAGAAATCCCGGCTGTTCCGGCAACAGCACGACAAGTGCGCCGGCCTGAATGCGCTCACGGACCAGCCAGTATGGCAGCCAGGCGAGCCCCATGCCGGCTGCCGCAGCATCGGCGATCGCAGCGAGGTCGTCGAGCCGCAGCCGGCTGACCGGCATGACCTCCAGCGCACGCTGGCCATCACGCGGAAACAGCCACGGTTGAACGACACGGCCCGAACGGCGGTAGATGATGGTCTGGTGGCTGCCGAGATGCTCTACCCGCCGTGGCTGCCCGTGCATCCCGAGATAGGATGGCGACGCGCAGACGACCATGCGCTGGCGCGCAACGCGCCGCGCCATCACGCCGGCCTGGTCCTCCAGATTGCCGGTCCGGATGGCAAGATCGCAGCCATCCTCTGCAAGATCGGCGATGGGATCGCTGAAAGACAGGTCGAGTTCCAGAGCGGGATATCGCTGCGCAAGCTCCAGCAGGATCGGGGCAACGCAGCGCCGGCCGAAGTGCACGGGCATGATGACGCGCAGCTTTCCGCGTGGTTCGGAAAGTTGATCGGCCGCCAGTGCATCCGCAGCTTCGGCTTCAGCGAGCACCAATCGGCAGCGCTCATAGTAGGCGCGCCCGAAGTCGGTCAGGCTCTGGCGGCGTGTGGTCCGGTTGATGAGGCGCACGCCCAGACGCTCCTCGAGAAACCGGACATGCTTGCCGACCATCGGTCCGGACAGATCGAGAGCGGCAGCAGTCGCCGCGAACGAGCCGAGATCGACGGTTTTGACGAACACGGCCATGCTCGTAAGGCGATCCATATTCAAAACTCCGAGTTTCTACTGTCTTGCCCAAGCAAGCATTTATCTGCCGGAGGGCCGATGGCATAGCGTATTCGGTTCAATTAATTTGGAGTCATGGCCGCATGGCACGCGTTGTTCGCTTTCATGAGCATGGTGGTCCCGAGGTTCTGCGCATCGAGAATCTCGATATTCCCGCGCTCGGTCGGAGCGAGATTCAGATCCGGGTCAAGGCATTGGGTCTCAACCGGGCCGAGGCGCTGCTGCGTTCGGGCACTTATATCCAGACGCCGCCGTTGCCTTCCGGTCTTGGCCTTGAGGCAGCGGGTGTCGTCGAAGCGGTCGGCGAAGCCGTGCACGGTTTTGCGCCAGGTGACGCCGTCAGCGTCGTGCCGCCATTATCGATGGCCCGCTGGCCCGCCTATGGTGAGATCGCCACATATCCCGCCCATCTCGTGGCCAAGCACCCGCCATCGCTTACCTGGGAAGAGGCGGCAGCTGTCTGGATGCAATATATCACCGCCTATGGCGCACTGATCGACATTGCCAAGCTCAGCAGAGACGACTTCGTCGTCATTACCGCGGCTTCGAGCAGTGTCGGACTTGCCGCGATCCAGATTGCCAACATCGTTGGTGCGACCGCGATCGCGGTGACGCGGACATCTGCCAAGAGAGAGGCCCTGCTCAAGTTCGGGGCGGCCCATGTCGTCGCTTCAGCGGACGAAGATCTGGAAGCCCGGCTGAAGGAAATCGCCAGCCCGGACAACATCCGAGTGGGTTTCGACGCAGTTGGCGGCCCGATTTTCGAACCTCTGACGGCGGCGATGGCACGGGGTGGCATTCTCATCGAATATGGCGGCTTGAGCCCCGAGCCGACGCCGTTCCCGCTGTTCGCTGTGCTGGCCAAGACGCTGACGCTGCGCGGCTATCTCGTTCACGAGATCACTGGCGATCCGGTGAAGTTGGAATCTGCCAAGGGGTTCATCCTCGACGGATTGATGTCGGGTTCGCTAAAGCCGGCAATCGCCAAAACCTTTCCATTCGAGCAGATCGTCGAAGCGCATCGCTTTCTCGAGTCGAACGAGCAATTCGGCAAGATCGTCGTGACGGTTGATTGAGCATTAATGGGAGCCTCACGCCTGCGCCGCCAGCCAGTCCCGCACCTTGCGAGCATTGTCGCTGAGGTCGCGGTTTCTCGACCAGATGACATGAAAGCCCTTGCCGGTCGTCATTGTGTGGCCGGTCGCACGCACCAGCAGTCCTGACGCCAGCAGGCGCTCGGCGAGGTGGCCCCAGCCGAGCGCAATGCCTTGCCCTTCCATGACCGCCTGGATCACCAGCGCATAGTCGTTGATGCGCAATCCGCGCCCGGCATCGGTGATGGCGACCCCGGCCGACTGGAACCACTCGTCCCAGCTCGCGGCTTCGCGAAACGGCTCTTCGAGATGGATGAGCCGGTGTGATGGCAGATCCTCGACGGTTTCCGGCAGCCCGAACCGTGCCACATAGCTCACGCCGGCGACGGGGAATATCTCCTCGTCGGCCAGTGGAAGTGAATGATAATCCGACCATTCCCGGGGCTCGCCACCGCGCACAGCGAGCGGGATGCCCTCGGCGATGATGTCGAGATCGCGGTCGGCGGTCTGGATGCGCAGGTCGATGCCCGGCAATTCGTCGCGGAACTGCTGCAGGCGCGGCATCATCCAGAAGGAGCCGAAGGCCGTCGACGCGGCAAGCGTCACATGGCCGCCGGTCGCCTGTAGGCGCAAATCCTCCGCCGACTTGCGGATGTGCGACAGGCCAAGCGAGACGTCGGCATGAAAGCGGTCACCGGCTTCGGTCAGGCTGACTTGTCGATGGCGACGCTGGAAGAGTTTCGCGCCGAGCTGCTCTTCAAGGCCGCGGATCGCATAGGACACGGCAGCCTGCGTCATGCCGAGCTCCCGCCCAGCGGCGGTAAAACTCGACAGCCGGCCGGCGGCTTCGAAAACGATCAGGCTGCCGGCGGACGGCAGCAGGTGGCGCAGGCTTCGCATAAGCTGAACTTATACAAGAGATCAGGATTTTCCAGCGTCACAGCTGTATTTTGTCTCGCTAAGTTGACTGGCTCTGGGAGGATAGAGTTGCCATGAACGCACCGGCCGCCGAAGTCACCGAACATGCCAACCGCCGAGGTGGCGGCCGCCTGGGCCGCAAGGCGCTGCGGGGAACTCCGATGGCGTCGTTTCCGACGCTGGTTCGCAACATACCCGCATACCAAATGGTCCCGGACGAGGCTGTCGAGCTGATCCACCAGGAGTCGCTGTCGATCCTCGAAGAGGTTGGCTGCGAGTTCCGCGACGACGAGGCCATAGCACTGTGGCAGGCCGCCGGAGCCGATGTCTCTGAGACGCGCGTCCGCATTGACCGCGCGCTCTTGATGGAGTTGGTCTCGAAAGTCCCGCCGGAGTTCACGCTCAATGCCCGCAACCCTGAGCGCTCGGTCCGCGTCGGCGGCAAGAATTCCATCTTCGTGCCGATGTACGGCGCGCCTTACGTGCGCGACCTCGACAATGTCAGGCGCTATGGCACGCTCGCCGACCTTCAGAATTTTCACAAGCTCGCTTACATGGCGCCGGCGCTGCATTCGTCGAGCTCGATCATCTGCGAGCCGATGGAAATTGCGGTGCCGAAGCGTCATCTCCACATCATTCATTCGGCGCTGAAGCACTCCGACAAGCCGTTCATGGGCATCGTGACATCAAAGGAACGCGCCGAAGACACGATGGCGATGGCGGGCATCGTGTTCGGCGAGGATTTTGTCCGGGACAACCCGGTGTTGGTCGCGATCACCAATTGCAACTCGCCGCTGGTATGGGACGCCACCATGCTGGACGCGATGAAGGTCTATGCGCGTCACAACCAGCCGTTGATCCTGGCGCCGTTCGCGCTGTGCGGCGCCTCGACTTCGGCCTCGGCGGTGGGAGCGGTGGCGCAGGTCAATGCCGAAGCGCTGGCGGGCGTTGCCTTCACGCAGCTGCTGCGTCCGGGTTCACCGCAGATCTACGGACAATTCATGGTTACGGTCGACATGAAGACCGGCGCGCCGATGGGTGGCACGCCCGAGGCCGCCCAGATGATGTATTTGATGGGAGCACTGGCGCGGAGATACCGGCTGCCATGGCGCACGTCGGGCTTCCATGTCGGGTCGAAACTCAACGACGCCCAGGCAGGCTACGAGGCGAACATGCTGATGCATGCCGCCATCCTTGCCGGCGCCAACTACATCTGGCACTCCGCCGGATGGCTCGAGGCCGGCCTGACCTGCGGCTATTCAAAATTCGCGACGGACTGCGAACAGCTTGTCGGCTGGTACAAATATGCCGGCGGCCTGCCGTTCGACGATTTCAAGGAAGCGATGGCGGCGATCCGCGAGGTCGGGCCGCAGGGCCATTTCCTCGGCACCCAGCACACGCTCGAGCATTTCCAGTCCGCCTTCTTCATGCCCAGCATCATGGACTTCAATTCCTACGAACAGTGGAAGGCTGAAGGGGCAAAGGACCACGACACGCGCGGCCGCGAGAAAGCGCGCAACATGCTCGCCGATTATGAGGAGCCGAAGCTCGATGAGGGCATCGCCGATGGTCTCAAAGATTTGATCGCGCTGCGCGAGGAGAAGCTGCCGGACAGCGTTAGTTAATCCAACGGGCGAAGACCCAAAGGCAACCATAAGGGAGGAAATAATGGCACTCTTCAGAAACAACGGTGATCGTGTCCCCAGCGTTATCGAGGCGATGGCTGAAGAAGCCCGCTCAGGCCGGATGGACCGGCGCGAGTTTCTGGCGCTGGCAAGCGCGTTCGGGGCATCGACTGCCCTTGCCTATGCTATGATCGGTCTTGCGGTGCCGGGCCGGGCTTTGGCCCAAGAGCCCAAGAAAGGCGGAACGCTGCGCGTATCGATGTCGGTGAAGGCGCAGAAGGATCCGCGTACTTACGACTGGGTGGAACTTGCGAATATTTCGCGCTGCTGGCTCGAGCCGCTTGTCCGCTACACCCGCGAATTCACTTTCGAGCCGGTCCTGCTCGAGAGCTGGGACGTCAACGACGACGCCACCGAATACGTGCTGCATCTGCGCAAGGGCGTCACCTGGAACAACGGCGATGCCTTCAACGCCGATGACGTGGTCTACAATCTGACGCGCTGGTGCGAGAAGGATGCGTCCGGCAATTCGATGGCCGCCCGCGTCGGTGCGCTGATCGACGCCAAGACCGGCAAGGCCAGGGACGGGGCGATCGCCAAGGTCGACGACAACACGGTCAAGCTGACGCTGAACGAACCTGATATCTCGCTGATCCCGAACTTCACCGACTATCCAGCGCTCGTCGTCCACCGCAAATTCGATGCCGATGGCGCCGATCCGCTCGCCAAGCCGATCGGCACCGGGCCTTTCGAGCTTGTGTCTTATTCGGTCGGCCAGAACGCGGTCGTCAAGCGTCGCGAGAATGGCAAATGGTGGGGCGGTGAAGCGCCGCTCGACAGTGTCGAATTCATCGACTACGGCACCGACTTCAACGCCTCGGTGAATGCTTTCGAATCCGAGGAAATCGACGTCAATTTCGAGACGCCCGCCGACTTCATCGACATCCTCGACCAGATGGATCTGGTGAAATCGGAGGTCGCGACAGCGACGACGCTCGTTGCCCGCACCAACATCACGCACAAGCCTTACGATGACCAGCGGGTGCGCAACGCCCTGCAGATGGCCGTCGACAACAATGCGGTGCTCGAACTTGGCTACGCCGGGCGCGGCACCCCAGGTGAAAACCACCACGTCAGCTCGATCCATCCGGAATATTTTCCGCTGCCCAAGAAGACACGCGATGCGGCCGGCGCCAAGAAGCTGATGGCCGAGGCCGGACAGGCCGATTTCGAGCATGAACTGATCACCGTCGAGGACGATTGGCAAAAGAACACCGGCGACGCGATTGCCGGCCAGCTGCGCGATGCCGGGATCAAGGTGAAGCGCACGGTTTTGCCGGGTTCGACCTTTTGGAACGACTGGACGAAATACCCCTATTCCATGACCATCTGGTACATGCGCCCACTCGGCGTACAGGTGTTGGCGCTCGGCTATCGCACCGGCGAGGCCTGGAATGAAACGGCGTATTCGAATCCTGATTTCGACGCCAAGCTCAAGCAGGCCCTCTCACTCATCGACGTGGAGAAGCGCCGCGAGGTCATGAAGGACGTCGAGCAGATCCTGCAGGATTCGGGCGTCATCATTCAGCCGTTCTGGCAGAAGCTGTACAGCCACATGAACAAGAAGGTGAAGAACTACGCGGTCCACCAGACTTTCGAGATGGATCTTCAGAACGTCTGGCTGGACGCCTGAGTTAGCTCCCAAGGCTGGCAATGACCCGCCGGCACCCGTTGCAGAAAACAGGTGCCGGCGGACCGCAAGCCATTGAATCAGTGAGTGCGTCAAACATGGCCGACGACGAGATCATCCTTTCCGAGCTTTCCGACGACGAACTCGTGCAGCAGATGCACGACGACCTTTATGACGGGCTGAAGGAAGAGATCGAGGAAGGCACCAACATCCTTCTCGAGCGCGGCTGGGCGCCTTACAAGGTGCTGACCGAGGCACTGGTCGAGGGCATGCGCATCGTCGGCGAGGATTTTCGCGACGGCATCCTGTTCGTGCCGGAAGTGCTGTTGTCGGCCAACGCAATGAAGGCGGGCATGTTCATCCTGCGTCCGCTGCTTGTCGCCACCGGCGCGCCGAAGCAGGGCAAGATGGTGATCGGCACCGTCAAGGGCGACATCCACGACATCGGCAAGAACCTTGTCGGCATGATGATGGAGGGCGCCGGCTTCGACGTCATCGATCTCGGCATCAACAATGCGGTGGAAAAATATCTCGACGCCATCGAACAGCACCAGCCTGACATCATCGGCATGTCGGCGCTGCTGACGACGACCATGCCCTACATGAAGGTCGTCATCGACACGATGAAGGAAAAGGGCATCCGCGACGACTACGTCGTGCTGGTCGGCGGCGCGCCGCTCAACGAGGAATTCGGCAAGGCCGTCGGCGCCGACGCCTATTGCCGCGACGCGGCCGTGGCAGTCGAGACAGCCAAGGACTTCATGAAGCGCAAGCACAACGTCCGCGTGTCATAGCCGCAAGGCGACCTTCCGTCCTTCGTGGAAGGCGTAGGGCGCCTGGCGCGGAGCGACGGCGTCGCCGACCTCCATGAAAGGCTGGGACGTGCTTTCCAACTCTTTCGCCAGCCAATTCGCCGCCACATTGGTGGTTGCAAGTACAAGGCAATCGCCCGGCACGAAGCTTTCTTCACGCGTGTTGTGGTCAACGATGGTCACGCCGTCCCCGTGCCATTCCAGCACGCTGACATCCAACAGCCATGTGACGCCAAGCTGGCGCAATGTCCGTCGCAGCGGGAAATCGGCAGCCGTCCGCTGCAGTTCCTTGCCGACCAACGGATCGGGCGTGAGAATGGTCACTTGATGGCCATCCTCGGCAAGTTTCCAGGCCGTGCCACAACCGCGCCAGCCTCCGCCCTCGTCGAGCAAAAGCACGCGCTTACCTGGTCGTGCATGGCGGGCCATAACGGACTCGATCGAGAAAACATTGCCCTTTTCTATGCCTGGCAGGCTCGGCATTGCCGGCAGAGCCTTCTGAAATCCGGTTTCGGGAGACACCGATCCCGTGGCCAGGATGACGGTATCAGCTTGGAAAGAGGCGATTTCCGAAGCCTCGACGTAGGTGTTGAGTCGAACGTCGACGTTCAGCTTGTCAAGCTGGCGTTCATACCACCCGAGAAGGTCGAGGATTTGCCCGCGGCGCGGCTGCAGCCCGGCGAGCAGAAAGTTTCCGCCCAGCCTACTGGAGGCTTCAGCCAGCACCACGTCGTGACCCCGCTCGGCGGCAACCCGAGCCGTCTCGAGGCCGGCGGGACCGCCGCCGACGACAAGCACCCGTTTCTTGATGGCAGCGGACGTGAACCGGTCACCACCCCATTCAAACTCGCGCCCCGCAGAGGGATTGATAAGGCAGCCGATCCAGTAGTCGCGCGAACGACGGCCCCAGCACATCTGGTTGCAGGATATGCATCCGCGCACATCCTCGGGCCGGTCTGCCGCGGCCTTGCGTGCCAGATGCGGATCGGCGATCTGCCCCCGGACGATCGACACCAGGTCTGCAGCTTTCTCGCCGAGCACGGTTTCGGCGTTTTCAGGCGTCCTGATGTGGCTTTCGGCGACCACGAGGGCCTTCTTGACCGCGGCCTTGAGGGTCGTCGCGAGATCGGTGCCAAGCTTCTCCGGATAGAGAAACGTCGGCATTATCTTGTAGAAATCGAGGTAGCTGCCGGTGCCGCAGGTCACGTAATCGATCAGCCCCTGCTCATCGTGCAGCCGAATGATCTCCGCCAGTTCCTGGCGACTGAGCGCGACTGTGTAGTCGGGTTCGTCGCTGACCGAGAGTCCAATGATGAAATCGAGGCCGCATGTTTCGCGGATGCGGGTTAGGATTTCGCGCGAGATCCGCGTGCGGTTGTCGAGCGACCCTCCCCATTGGTCCTCGCGTCGGTTTGTCCAGGGCGTCCAGAACTGATCGACCAGTCCGAGATAAGCAGCCCAGACTTCGACGCCGTCGAAACCGGCTTCCTGGCAGCGGCGCGCCGCCTGAACGAAGCTGTCGATGGTTTTCCAAATCTCACCCTCGGACATGGCGTGGGAACCGTCGCTGTCATGATAGCTCGGCAGGCCCGAGGGCGACCAATGCGCGTGAAATGAGTTGTCCGAATCCCCGTGCGCACCGACGTGATAGAGCTGCTGGATGGCGATCGCCCCGTGGTCCTTGATCGCGCGCGTGACCTGTTGGAAATAAGGAATGACGCTATCGTCGCCAGGTCGAAAATTGCCGCGTGTCAGGACGGCGGCCTGATGGACGGGCATCGGTTCGACAACAATCATGCCGGCCCCACCGAGCGCTCGCTCGGCATAGTAGGCAACGTGTCGTTCGGTCGGCACGCCATTTTCGGCCATGTTGGCGGTGTGAGCCCCGAACACGATCCGATTTCGCAGGGTGCGACTGCCCAGCTTTGCTGGCGAGAACAGATGCGGAAAGAGTTTTGACATAGTTCTTACCAGCGGTCGGAGGGAGGCCCGGCTCGTTCGGCAGTCAGGTGGCTTGTCCCATAGTCACGGATTTCTGGAGCGCCGCGGCAAGGCCGTCTGCCACGGCAGATTCAAACCCGGCTGCGCGCATGGCCTCGATCGCTGCCGCGGTGGTGCCGCGGTAGTCGAGGAAGGTCTGGACGATCTCTTGGGGATTGTCTGGACGAGCCTCGAGGAGTTTTCCGGTTCCAACAAGCACCGCGCTGACGCTCCGCCGGGCAATATCTGGATCCATTCCTCGGCTGAGGGCGTCGTCCATCATCGCCGCCGCCAAAAGCGCCGGAAACGCTGGACCGGATCCGGTCAGGCCCGTCAAATAGTCGATATCTGCTTCTGTTTTGACTTCATCGGCAGCGCCACAGGCCTCCAGAATCCGGCGAACGACATTGCGGTCATCGGCGGTGACGCCCTGAGAGCTTATCCAGGGAGTATAGGAATTCGGCACCTCTGCCGCTGCATTCGGAAGCGTGCGGACGACGCGGTCGGTTTTAAGACGTCCCGCCAGTTGGTCGAGAGTGATCCCGGCCATAACCGACATGGCGAGCTTGCCGGACGCAGTAATGTCGATGGCAGGCCAATCGTGGGGCCGGACCGAGACGATGATGACATCAGATCGATCCACCAGTTCCTGGTTGTCCCTGGTCCATGTAGCGTTTAGCAGAAAGTCGGGTTGCCCAGTTCTATGAGAGAGCGTGAGGTGCTCTGCGGCGACTGTTTGCGCATCAATAATGGCCTCGGCGATAGCGCGTCCAAGCCAGCCACCTCCGCCGATTATTCCGATGCTCAAGGGTTCACCCATTGTCGAAACGCTTCCTCAGCCCGCCGAATGGCCATGTCTGGCGAAGAACCGGTCGAGTTCGCGCTTCCGCGGGGCCTTACCTGTAAAAATCTCCACGTACCCGGGAATGCGCTTCATGCGGTCCGCGAGATCTTCGCTGGTCTGCATTGAGATGTAGCCGATCTGCACGAGGTAAATGGTGCGTGCTCGAACATCGGCTGAGCCTTCGTCGTAACCAAAGCGGACAAACATCTGGCTCACCGCATCGAGACGCGTCTGGTCGGCTTTCTGCACCTCCGCCAGAATGTCAGGGGATTGAAGCGCCCAGCTTCTGACTGCGAACTCGAACTGGGAATCGAACAAGGATTTGTCGAGCCAGCAGTCGAAAACGTTCAGCATCGCTTCGGCGACCGTCTCGGCATATGCCTCAGCCTGCTTGACGAGGTTGCCGGTGTTCTTGTCCCGCCAACGGGTCACGAGGGCAGCCAACAATTCTTCTCTATCCTTGAAGAACCAATAGAAGCTGGTGCGCGACAGGCTCAATTTCTTGGCCAGTGGCGATATTCTCACCGTGTCGACGCCGGATTCAAGAAGCAGGTCGTAGGCGGCTTCAAGCCACCCCTCCGGCGATCCGCGCCATCCGCTATCGTTCGAAATTTGCTCCATGAGCGATCAGCCTAACAAAATGTCAAAGTGAAAACCAGCAAAATGTACACCTATGTCGACTCTATCGACCTCTCCGAAGTGAAACTTGACATGCATGTACATTTTCGGATAGCGTTCGCACTTGCCATCTCAGCCCGGAGTCCGTCAGATGTCGAGCGATCCCCTTCTGCAGCCGTACAAACTCAAGCATTTGACCCTGCGCAATCGCATCATCGTGACCTCCCACGAGCCGGCTTATCCGGAGGACGGGATGCCGAAGGAGCGCTATCTTGCCTACACGGTTGAAAGGGCGAAGGGCGGTGTGGCGATGACGATGACAGCCGGGTCCGCTGCGGTCTCGAAGGACAGCCCCCCGGTTTTCAACAACCTGCTCGCCTACAAGGACGAGATCGTGCCGTGGATCAGGCAGATGACCGATGCGGTGCACGAAGAGGGCGCCGCCATCATGATCCAGCTGACCCATCTTGGACGGCGTACACGCTGGGACAAAGGTGACTGGCTTCCCGTTGTGGCGCCGTCCCATCATCGTGAAGCCTCACACCGCGCGTTTCCGAAGAAAATTGAAGACTGGGATATCGAACGCATCATCAAGGACTTTGCGGACGCCGCTGAGCGGATGAAGGCGGGCGGGATGGATGGCGTCGAGCTCGAGGCTTACGGCCACCTGCTCGAACAGTTCACGTCTCCTCTCACGAACGATCTTGACGGCCCGTATGGCGGTTCGCTCGATAATCGTATGCGCTTCTGCATGGACGTCTTGAAGGCGATCCGGTCACGGGTCGGCGAGGACTTCATCCTGGGCGTGCGATATACTGCGGATGAACGTCTCCCCGGTGGCACTGGCAAGTCCGAGGGCATGGAAATCTCCAAGCGTCTCAAGGAAAGCGGACTGATCGATTACCTCAACGTGATCCGCGGGCACATCGATACCGATGCGGGCCTGACGGACGTCATTCCAATTCAGGGAATGGCGAATGCGCCGCATCTTGATTTTGCCGGCGAGATTCGTGCGGCAACCAACTTCCCAACTTTCCACGCAGCGAAAATACCGGATGTGGCGACTGCCCGGCACGCGATTGCGTCGGGTAAGGTGGATATGATCGGCATGACGCGCGCGCACATGACCGACCCTCACATCGTGCGCAAGATCATCGAAAAGCGCGAAGACGAAATCAGGCCCTGCGTGGGCGCAAACTATTGCCTTGACCGTATCTATCAGGGCGGGGCGGCATACTGCATTCATAACGCCGCGACCGGCCGCGAACTGACCATGCCGCATATTGTCGCCAAGGCCGACAGCCGCAAGAAGATTGTCGTGGTCGGTGCAGGTCCGGCTGGCCTCGAGGCCGCCCGCGTGGCGGGTGAGCGGGGACACGAGGTCGTGGTCTTCGAGGCCGCCAGCGACCCTGGAGGGCAGATCCGGCTGACAGCGCTGAGCCCGCGCCGCAAGGAGATGATGAGCATCATCGATTGGCGCATGGCCCAGTGCGAAAAACATGGAGTGACCATCAGGTTCAATGCCTGGGCGGAAGCCGAAACCATCGAGGCGGAAAATCCGGACGTTGTCATCGTCGCAACGGGCGGGGTGGCGCACACCGACGTCCTTTCCAAGGGCAACGAGTTCGTGGTGTCGTCATGGGACATCATCTCCGGAGACGTAAAGCCGGGAACCAATGTCCTCATCTTCGACGACGCGGGTGACCATGCGGCACTCCAGGCCGCGGAATTCCTCGCCGGCGCCGGAGCGAAGGTTGAAATTATGACACCGGACCGTTCATTCTCACCCGAGGTCATGGCTATGAACCTCGTGCCCTACATGAGGTCTCTTCAAAAACTCGATGTGACCTTCACCGTTACCTATCGGCTCGAGTCAGTTGAAAAGAATGGCAATCAGCTCATTGCAAATGTCGGCAGTGACTACGGCGGCATATCCAAACAGCGCGTCGTGGATCAGGTTGTCGTCAATCACGGCACCATTCCGCTGGACGACATCTATTTCGAACTGAAACCGAAATCGACCAATCACGGAGAGATTTCGCAAGATGAGCTCATCGCCGGGCAGCCGCAGTCGGTGGTGCGGAATGCGCAGGGCCAATTCCAACTCTTTCGTATCGGCGACGCCGTTTCAGCTCGCAACACGCACGCCGCGATCTACGATGCACTGCGACTGGCGAAGGATATCTAACATCCGGCAACGGACCATAGCGTCCGCTCACAACAAGGGCTGAAAGATGAACAGAAGTGAGGCCCTGCAATATTTTGTAGACACAGCGTTCGTGGCTTTGACCAGTTCTCACACGACCTGCGATCGCGCAGATCGATCATCCAGCTCTTCGCCCAATCGGAGGTTCCCGGGCCTGAAAAGACCAGGGCCGGGAGCCGTTTGCCGGTCTGTTCCTATCTTGGCCCGGCGTTGGCGGATGAGGCGATCCCGTCTACGCTCCGCAACTTGATTGAGCGCTTCACGGCGATCGAGCCGCTGCTCGAATGGCGGCTGAAATCAAATCCCGCCCGCCTGCCAGCAGCAATTTCCGCGACGGTCACGCCAACGCGATGATCCTTAGCCCGGGCGGCCTCGAGGACAGAAACGATCTGTGGCTCGGAGTCACCTTGATGGCTCCTCACGGTCCGGTATCTCGACCACGATCATCCGCCGGAAGAAACCTACCTCGTGCTTTCGCATGGCGAGTTCAAGCAGGCTGACATGGATTGGTTTTCGCCCGCATCGGTGGATCATTCTACAATCCGCCAGGCATCAAACACGCAATGAGATCGCTGGATCGGCCGCTGTTCGCTTTCTGGGCGCTGTTGGTGGATCAGACGCATCACTGAACTTGCCCGAAATCCGGCTACCGGTCGAGGGAAGAGCCAAGACCGCCTTGCGGGTGAAGCGCGTGACTCATCAATAGCTTCATCATCGACGTCGGTTGGCCGCGGACCGTCAAGGCGCTGCCGATTTCGAAGAAGCGCCTTGATCAAAGATCGCGAAATGGTTGCTATATCTCGACTTTCACACGGCCAACCGGATTAGAACAGCAAGCAAGGATATAGCCGTCGGCAATCTCTTCGTCGGTGATGCCGCCATTGTGGACCATATGCACATCGCCTTCGGTTCTGCGAACCTTGCATGTCCCGCATATCCCCATACTGCAACCCGATCGGATCACCAGACCGGCAGCCCGTGCCGCAGTCAGGATCGTATCCGTCTCGACGCATTTCGCCGAGACGCCGGACAGGACAAATTCGATCTCGGCCTCGTTGTTCTCGGCGGGAACGAAGTCATCCGGGACCTTCTCGGCCTCAGGAAGCGGCGCGCGGAAGCTTTCCTGATGGTAATGCGCCATGTCGAAACCGAGACCGGCCAGCGCCTCGCGCACGGCTTGCATGAAGGGCTCGGGCCCGCAGCAGAACACCTCGCGATCAAGATAATCCTGCGCCATCAGTCCGAGCATCAGCTGGTTGAACATGCCTCTGTAGCCGGTCCACGGCCTGTATGGATCAGTCTGTTCAACCACCCATTTCAGGTCAATGCCGGTTACGCGCGATGCCATATGCTCCAGCCGTTCACGGAAGATGATCTCAGAAGGACGGCGCGCGCAGTGGACGAAGACGATGTCCGGATCAACCCCGGAATCATACAGATGGGTGGTCATGGACATCATCGGTGTGATGCCCGAGCCGGCTGATATGAAAAGAAACTTTTCGGCTGGCTGATGTGCCATCGAGAAGGTGCCTCCCGGACCAATTGCCCGCAGGCGCATGCCCGGACGGAGGCTGTCAAACATCCACTGCGTTCCGACAGAGTCGGCCTGCGCCTTTACGGTAATGGTCAGCGAGGTCGGCCGCGACGGAGATGAGGATATCGTGTAGGTCCGGTAGACCGGACCGCCGGGAGTGGGCAGTTCCAAAGTGAGGAACTGTCCCGGATCAAAATTGAACAGCGCTCCGGACGGCGACCGGAAACAAAAGGTCAGGACGTTCGGCGCCTCCGGAAGAAAGGAGGCACATTCGAGTTCTTCCGCGTCGGTCCAGAAAACCAGCCTGGGTTTTGCCACCACGTTCATTGCTTCACTCCGCGGCCAATCGCATCGAGGCCTGAGAGCGCCCAAGCCAGTTCGCATACCAATCGACGAATTGGGTCACACCGCTTTCCTGAACCGGCGAATATGGTCCGGGAACATAGGCAGGAGAGAAGATCCCTTGCTGGTTGGTCTCGACGATATCACGGTCTTCATCATTGGTAGAAATCCAGACCTCGGTCAGGCGCTTGAGGTCGTAGTCGAGCCCTTCGACGGCATCTTTGTTCACCAGCCAGGTGGTGGTGACCTCGGTTTCCGTGGCGCTGATTGGCGTGACCCGGAAGGTCAAGGAGTGATCCGGCAGGAAGTGGCTCCAGGTCGTTGGATAATGGAACATCAACAGCGAGCCTGCTTCGGGCAGCGCCACCTGGCCAAGATTCTTGCGAACGGCAGTCTTGCCGTCGAGCGTGTAGCTCACCGCCTTTTGCTGCAGCGGCATCCGCGCCAGGCGAAATTGGCCGCTGCCGCCAAGGCGGAACTGCGCCGGCGCGCCTGAGGCTTCGCAACGGTCAAAATGCGCCTGGAGGGTCGCCGAGACCGACCCGTCGGTAGACGCCCCGGCCACTTCCGGGTCGAGCGAGAAGGAGCGGCAGAGCGACGGGTGGTTGCTGCTGCAGTGGTAGCATTCGCGGTTGTTTTCCCACACCAGCTTCCAGTTGGCCTTCTCGATGATAGTCGACGTATGCGCAACCTTTGCATTGTTGAGGTCATGGACCTCTAGGTAGGGAAGGGCCAGGTCGGCAAACGGTTCGAAGTCTGGGGGCGTAGCGGACAGACAGACGTAGATCAGGCCGGCAAGATTGCGCAGATGGACCGGCTTCAGCCCGTGTTTGGATATGTCGAAGTCGGGCCCCATGTCATTTGCCCAGATGAGCTTGCCGTCAAGCTCATAGGTCCACTGGTGATAGGGGCAGACGAGTTTGGCCACTTGGCCTTCGCGCGCCTTGCAAATCATCGAGCCGCGATGGCGGCAGGAATTGTGGAAGGCGCGGATTTCACCATCGCGGGCGCGCACGATGACCACCTCATAGGCACCCACGCGTATCGTCACGTAGCTACCAGCTTTCGCAAGCTGGCACGCCGGAGCCGCGTAGAGCCATTCCTGGTAGAAGATGTGCTCGAGATCGAGCTGGTAAATCGTCGGCGACGTGTAAAAGGGCTGCTCAAGGGCATAGCCCGAGACGCGGCGCGCTAGCAACTCTTGGATCGAGGGCGAGGGGGCGTTCATGCGGAATTCCATAGATGGCGTGCACATTTGAGATGAAATTTTCTTGCCTGAACGCGTTTTGCGCAATAGCACTAATTTTCAGCACGATTTAGTTCAGCTAATCTGTTGCGCTCTGCGAGCCATCATGAGCCAAATAGCGGGTCCGAAGAGGCGTTGATGCCAAGACCGTACGATCTCTCCTCGGTGACGGCTCTCATCTGCTTCGAGGCGGCCGCCCGAAATGCGAGTTTCAAAAACGCCGCCCAGGAATTGAATGTGACGCCCGCGGCGATCAGCCACCAGATCAAGGCGCTTGAGGGTGACTTGGGATGCAACCTGTTCCTGCGCTTGAGCCGCGGCGTCGAATTGACTGAGAAAGGGGCGTTCTTGTTCGTTGCCGTGCAGCGCGGGCTTGAAACGATTTCCGACGCCGTCACTCACATGCGCGATCGCCCGGAAACCGCCGACGTGACCATCCGGACAACGACGGCCGTCAGCTCGCTATGGCTCACGCCGAAGATTTCAGCCTTCTGGAAGAGCCATCCCACCATCACTGTCTCGCAGATCGTCAGCGACGTGCCCGCAACAGCGATCCGCTGTGATCTAAGTATTCATTACGGAGATGCGCAGGAAAGTCCCGAGGAGTGTCACAAACTTTTTCAAGATCGCATTGTCGCGCTTGGAACTCCAAAATTCGCCGCCGAGCACGGCATTGGCCGAGTTGAGGATCTGCTCAAGGCACCTCTGATTCATACGAATAACGAGGAAACCGACTGGACGAACTGGCCGGACTGGTTTCAAGCGCTTGGACACACCATCCCAAATGGCCGCAGGTTTTCCGTGAACAACTACATGATTGCCCTCCAGGCCGCTCAGGATGATATCGGGGCGGTCTTGGGGTGGGATGGATTGGTCAAAAGCCTGATGGAACAGGGCCGGCTGGTCGCACTTGTACCCGACAATATTCCCTCACCCAGGGCGTTTTATCTGAAAATCCATCCCAGGGCAGGTTCGAAAGCCCGTCTTTTTGCCAGCTGGCTCGTCAAAAGCTCTTGAGCAGCTGCTCTCTTGCTCGCTGACTTCTTCGGGCGGCTTCACACGATTGCGCTCGCTATGCCTTGGCCAAGTGGGGCGTAACTTGCTGCGAAACGCCCGAATTTGTGCTCGCCACAAGTCACCGGCTTATAGCCACGCGGGTTGCCATCCGTGACGCAGGACGCCAGCGGTTCGATGATTGCATCGGAATCAGCATCGATAAAGAACGGGATCGAATAGCGCTCCCGCCCCGTGGTGCTGACCACGCGATGCATGTTCGCCAAATACACATCATTGGTGAGCCGCTGGATCAGATCGCCAATGTTGATGACGAAGGTGCCGTGGATGGGTGTGCCCTCTACCCAGTCTCCGTCGCGATTCATGACGCCGACGTCGTCCTGCGCCAGGATGATCAGATTGCCCTAGTCCGTGTGCGCACCGATACCGATGATGTTTTCCCCGACATAGCCACCCTGCGGAGGGCAGTGGAGAAGGCGCTGAATGCTGATCGGATTGCGCATCAGATTCTCGAAATGACTTTCCCGCAAGTCCAGACTGAGCGCGATGCCCTTCAACAGTGTTTTCGAGAGGATGACCATTTTCTGATGGTATGCGTATGTCAGCTCGGAAAACTCGGGCAGGGTTGAGGCCACTGGTTGGAGCCAAAAACGGACCTTACAGGGTCGAGCGCTCAGGGCCGATGTCAAAGCATTCTTTGAGGTCTTTCGTCTTGCCTGGATCGGTGTTTTCCCCGAATGGCTCGATGTATCCGCGCAGCGCTACATCCGATTTGCTTACGTGCAGTTCAATCTTCTGCGGCATGGGTAAATCAAAAAAACCGGCGACTCACATCGAACACCGAATCGACGAACTCCTGAGGAATGCCATGGTTCTTGACGTACATGAAACCAGTGTTCGACAGCGCCCAACGTATCTGCTTGGCCACTGCCCTTATTGCTGCCATCGAGAAGGGGCGCGATATCGACCACCGGACTCTTGTCGAAGCTTTCGCGCTTCGCACGCAGCTTGTCGTCCAGTCTGGCAACGAGATCTACGGACATTGGACACCTTGGTTTGACGGAGGGAGACGGGTCGACCTTGGCCCATTCGTTCTCATCTCCTCAACTGCAAAAATATTTCTGTCGGATTACTTTTAGTAATCTGCCGTCATATGCGTGGACGACACGGATGAGCCGGCGCTGATGGTTTCAGCCTCTTCAAATTGATCGCAGCGATATCAACGCGGAACACGTTGGGACTTGCAGGCTCGATCACAGGGAATGATGGAAGACCACTGCCTATGCAACGTTGGCGCCAGGGTCGCCGAGAACATCGAAGCGAGAGCGATCCGGGCGGAAGGGCTCTAGCTGTGTTAGCGTCTCTGCCAGTGTGCATGCGCCAATTATCGTTTACCGCTTCGATCGCCCTTCCGTAGTAACCTGGCAACACTGAAACGCGGCTAAGCGCGAATGTAAAGCGTCCTCAGAACCGCGTAGAGCCTTGGCGTACAACGGCGTGCAAATAGGCGGGTTTGGACCAGTGACAATGGTTGCGGAAGGCATTGAGACGCTCTGCTGCGGGGCGCGATGAAGAGGCGAGCATGTCGTTACCGGATCTGGAATCCGTGGGCCAACGGATCGCGATCGTCGACGAAAATCGTGTTGTGGCCGATAATCCGCGCCCAACCGCCGACACTGGGCTTGATGCCCTTGAAGGTGCCTATGTCGGCCTCCGCCTCGACGCGGCCCTCGAATACCGTGCCGATCAGGCTCTCCTGGCGGAAGCTATCGCCAACCTTCAGCCGGCCCTTGCCATGGAGTTGCGCCATGCGAGCCGAAGTTCCGGTACCGCCCGGCGAGCGGTCTATGGCCTTGTCGCCGTAGAACACCGCACCGCGACCGTCGGCATTGCTGCTTGAGGGCCTGTCGCACCAGATTACGTGGTGCACGCCGCGTATTTTCTCGTCTTCGGGATGGACTGGATCGCATACAGGCTCGAGCGCTTCGCGGAGCGCGCGGCTGAGGTACACGATGTCGCTTGCCCATATGCCGTCCAGCCCCTTCCATGACTCCTGCGGCTCGACGACGGCGTAGTAGTTGCCGCCATAGGCGATATCGACGATGAGCCGACCGAGACTAGGGACGTCGACGGCGACGTCCGCTGCATGCAGATAACTGGCGACGTTGAACATCCGGACGAAGTCTACAAACTCGCCGGGCTTCTCGTATTGGATATCGACCCGCCCGGCCGGAGTCTCGATTGAGAGTTTGCCCGGGACTCGGGGGGTTACAAGACCGTGTTCGATTGCCGCGGTCACGAGGCCGATCGTGCCGGCACCGCACATCGGCAGGCATCCGCTGACTTCGATGAAGATCACGGCGAAATCACAGTCCTGACGGTACGCAGGGTAGATAATCGCGCCTGACATGATGTCGTGTCCGCGCGGCTCGAACATCAGTGCCCGCCGGACCCAGTCATGATCGCGTACGAACAGGTCGCGTCTCTCGGCGATGGGGATATGAGGCAGCAAGGGGCCGCCTCCCGCGACCAGGCGGACGGGATTGCCGCAGGTGTGGGAATCGATGCAGAAGAAGCTACGGCGCACGGTACTTCCTTTAGCGGTTCAGGCGGCCTTCGCTGCGCCAGGCGCCTGGCGGCGCTGCAGCACGCCCCTTGAGACCCTGTCGAGGAGGATGGCGACGGCGACGATCGACAGTCCGGCCCGCAGGCCCAGGCCCATTTCCATCCGTGTCAATCCGCGCGTCACCTCGGCTCCGAGACCTCCAGCTCCGACGAGGCCCGCCAGGACGACCATAGCCAGTGACAGGAGGATGCACTGGTTAAGACCGACCAGGAGGGTGGGGGTGGCCGAAGGGATTTCGATCTTGAACAGAATCGACCGCGGCGAGGCGCCGGTGGCCTGGCCGAGTTCCAGGAGGTCCTTTGGCACCTGGTTGAAGGCCAGAGTTGTCAGGCGCAGCATCGGCGGTATGCCGTAGACGATCGTGGCGATGATCGCTGGAACGCGACCAAGGCTGAAGATCATGACGGCGGGGATGAGATAGACCCACGGCGGCACAGTCTGCATGATGTCCAGCACGGGTCGAATCGAGGCTTCGAACTTCCTGTAGCGTGATGCCAGGATGCCAAGCGGGAACGCGATCGACACCGAAATGATCACTGCCACCGTCACCAGCGCCAGCGTCTGCATCGAAGCGGTCCAAAAGCCCGCCAGCAGGCAGAACGTGAGCGCGATGGCTGTCACCACCGAGACCCGGACGCTGATGAAGAATGCGGTGAGAAGGACAGCTACGACGATCGTCGCATAGGGAGGCGGGTAGAGCAGGACAGTTTCGATGCCGCCCAGCACCGCCTCGATCAGCTTGGTCACCGCGTCGAAGAACGGATGGAAGTTCGTATTCAGCCAATCCACTACAGGGGCGAGGTAAGCCCCCGGCGAAAACTGGAACAGATCAGGGTTCATCTTGCACCTCCCTCGGCGCGCTGCGCCGCGCTCTGCGTGAGCCTGTCGAGCACCATGGTCAGGATGACGATCGCGATGGCGGCGTTGATCGACGTGGCGATGTCGAGCGTACGTACGGCTGTGTAGATTGTCTCTCCGAGACCTCCCGAACCGACGATGCCGGCGATGACGACCATGCCGAACGCCATCATCAGGCTCTGGTTTATCCCGGCCATCACGCTTGGGATGGCGAAAGGCAGCCTGATCTTGATGAACATCTGCCACGGTGTCAGGCCGCTACCCTGGCCGAGCTCGATGAATTCATGCGGCGTCATCCGGATGCCCAGGGACGTGAGCCGGATAGCGGGCGGCATCGCGACGATGAAAGTAGCGACGAGTGCGGTCGCAGGCCCGTAACCCAAGAGCGCAATCGCAGGAAGAAGGTAGATGTAGGGCGGCAGGGTCTGGATCAGGTCGAGCACTGGCTCGAGAAATCGGTCGAACGACTTGACGAAACCAGCCACGATCCCGGTGGGAACACCGACGAGAAGAGCGAGGATCGTGGCAGTGGCGACCAAGGCCAATGTGCTCATGGTTTCGCTCCAAAGCCCCATGATTGCGCAGAAGATTAGGGCAAGCCCCGCGAGGACTCCGGACAAAGCGTTGATCAATCGCCATCCAAGCAGCGCTGCGACGATCGCGATCACGTAAAACGGTGCGACCTGCAACAACCACAGGACGCTGTCGTAGGTCCCTTCAAGCACGGTCCTGAAAAATTCGAACAACCATTCACCGTTGTCGCTGATCCAACTGAGCGCGGCATCCGTCCAGGCATCGAAAGTGTCCGTAATGAATAGCGTGTCCATTTCGCTCCTCCCGAGTTATGCCGCAGCGAACTCTCCTGCGGGCGCCCCGGCAACACCGCGAAGCAAGCCACGGATAGTGACGACACCGACGACGGTTCCATTTTCGACGACCGCTACCGCGTCGCGATCGGACTGCATGGTGAGGTCGATGAGTTCGCCAATGTCAGCCTCCGGCGAAGTGCGAAGGAGCGCGTCCACATTGCAATGCGGCTGCGAGCTCTTGAACTCGGCTAGGGGTCGCATCACAGAGTGCGCCTTGACCAGGTGAATCCTGGATATGCCTGCCACGAAATCGGAGACGTAATCGTCGGCGGGATTGTTTACGATCTCCTCCGCCGTTCCGACCTGAACGATGATGCCGTCCTTCATGATGGCGATGCGATCGCCGATACGGATGGCTTCCTCAAGGTCGTGGGTAATGAAGACGGAGGACTTGCCGAGTGACTTCGTGAGGTTCCGGAATTCGTCTTGCAACTGGCGGCGGATCAGCGGGTCGAGGGCGCTGAACGGCTCGTCCATGAGGATGATTTCTGGGTCTGCCGCCAGCGCCCGGGCGAGACCAACGCGTTGCTGCATGCCGCCGGACAGTTCGGCGGGATACCGTGACATCCAGTCGCCAAGCCCGACCTTTTCGAGAGTTGCACGGGCGGTCCTGTTGCGTTCGTCTTTCGAGACGCCTTGCACCTCCAGACCGAAGGCTGCATTTTCGAGAACTGTCCGGTGAGGGAGAAGCGCCACGCTCTGAAACACCATGCCGATATTTCGGGCGCGCATCTGGCGGAGCTCCGCCGCATTCAACTTGGCGATCTCCTTTCCTTTCACCGTGATCTTGCCGAGGCTCGGTTCTATCAGACGATTAAGCAAGCGGATCAGCGTCGACTTGCCGCTCCCCGAGAGTCCCATGACGCAGAAGATCTCGCCGCGGCGGACCTGGAGGCTGGCGTCGGAGACGCCCACCACGCAGTCGAATTCCTGCAGCACCTGCGTCTTGGATAACCCACGTTGGGATATGGCTTTGACGGCGGCCTGAGCGCGACCACCGAAAATCTTCCACACGGACTGGCAGTCGACCAGCACTTCGCTGGCGTCATTCATCGCATTGTTCATTGCGTTCCCCATGGCCGGCTTGGCGTTGGCCTTCCTGTTTTCGAAGTTCCGGGACGGACCGCCGAGTCTGGCGGCCCGCCGTTTCGACAATTATTCGGCCTTGATGTTCTCCCAGCGCTTCAGGAGGTCGGCATGGCTCTCGGTCCAGTCCTTGATGGCCTCGTCCATGGTCTTGCCCTCGTTGACGGCAGAGTTGATCGCGGTGATGTCGGCGAGCGGGACGTAGACGCTGGCGAGCACTTCGCGGGCGTGCGGGTTCTCCGCGGAGAAGCCCTTCCGGCCAATCCAGTAGTAGCTCTGCGGCGGAGGGAAGACTGCCTTCGGGTCCTTGAGGAACTTGACGTCATACTTCTGCATCATCCATGAGGGCTCCCAGATCGTGACGGCGATCCATTCCTTGCGATCGACTGCCGACTTGAGCGCCGCGGTCATCGCTGCGGTGCTGCCCTCCACGAGTTGCAGTTTCAGATCGTATGCCTTCACCGAGTTTGCCGTATCGCGCATCAAACCCGATCCCGGCTCGATGCCGACGATCTTGCCGCCGAACTTGTCAGCGTTGTCGTTCAGCTGGTCCATGGAGTCGATCGTCACGTATTTCGGCACCGCCACGCCCTGGAAAAGGCCATGCGAAACCGGAGAGATCTTCTCGAGGCGGTTCTTGTTCTTGTCCCAGTAGTCCTGGGCGACGTAGTCGGTCTGCGAGGCGAGGATCTGGATGTCACCCTTGCTGAGCGCGGCGTAGGCGATGCCCCATTCGGAGAAAGGCACCACCTTCACGGTATAGCCGGAGTCTTCGAGAACCTTTTTGGTGATGCCGGTGATGGGGGTGAGGTCCTCCCAGGACATCGTGCCCACGGTAATGTTCTTCTCCTCCGCGTGAGCGGACAACATGGTCATACCGACCATCGCGGCAGCGCAGAGCGCCTTCCACAACGTCTTCATTTTACTCACTCCTTTTTTCGTTCCCATTCTCATTTGAAGACTTTTGCGGTCGGCTCAGTCTTCATATTGCGCGGCGAGGAGTCATCCCTCGCGGCCTGCACGCAATTCCTGCAATCGGATCACAATGTTGACGCCGAGCCATGCGAGCGGCTCGGGAGGGAGCTTCGCGGGCACCGGCTGATCCGAGAATTCGTCGAGCATGTGCGAGTGGGTACCGGTCGCCAGATCGGCGGCCATGACGCCGGCGAGCGTGCTTTTCACGGTCCCAAGACCGTTCTCGCAGCACGCGGAATAGAGGCCCTTGTCGACTTCGCCGAAGGCGGGCACATGGTTCCTGCTGAGGCAAAGCCGTCCGGCCCAGACGTGCTCGAACTGCACGTCCTTGAGATCCGGAAACCTGGCGTCCAGGGAAGTCCGCTGCTCGGCGGCGATTCCGGCCAGGCGCTTCTCGCCGACCTGGACGGTCCAGTCATAGGTGAACCGGGTCCGGATCACGACACGCGAGGACCCATCGCTGGTGATCTTCCTGACCGTCGCACCCATCGGATCGGCCGGAAGCAACGCCCACCTGTCCTTGCCCGTGGACCTCGAGGTGAATGGGGCAGTCATCGACGCATAGGTGAAGACGTGCATCAAGCGGCCGCGGAAATGGCCGAAATCCTCGATATGGCCATTGATGCCCAGGATGGCTTTCGGCGCCGTGACGCTTCCGTTGCGCGACTCGGCCTTCCACATTCCGCCCCGGCGCTCGAGCTTGAGCACCGGCGAGTGCTCGAATATGTCGGCCTTCGATGCCAGCCCAGCGGCAAACCCGCGGATATAGTCGGCTGGCTGGATCATCACCGTGCCTGGCGTGTAGAGACCTCCCAGATAGTAGGACGACCCGGTGATCTCCTGCATCTCGGCCGCATCCAGGAAGCGATGCTCCTCGCCGATGCCCTCGAGCGAGCGGCCGTAAGTCTCGTTGAGCTTCATGCCGCGCTCTGTTGCCGCGGCGTTGATCTTGCCTGCCGGATCGAAGGTGCGCACGGACATGCCGTATTCCGCCGCGGCATCGGCGGCGAAAGCGATGGCAAAGCGGTTCTCGGCGATCTCCGTTCTCGTCGCGGTCTCACCGGCGACCGAATATTCGCCGGATGACAGATTGTGCGGGACGTCGATCATGTAGCCGGAATTCCGGCCCGAGGTACCCTTGGCGATCTCTCCCGCCTCCAACACGACGATCTTGTCGCCAGGCCGCAGTTGCGCCAGCCGCCGCGCAGCGGAGAGGCCCGCAAAGCCAGCACCGACGATAAGCCAATCGGCCGACACGTCGCCGTCGAGCGTCCGGACGGGGAAGCTGCGTCTGCTGATCGCTTCCCAGCCCGAGGTTCCGGATTCCGCCGGAAGACGCTTGACGACGGTCTCGGTCACCGGATCGTCTCGTCGACGGAACGATCCGAGACGTCGATCCAGACCGTCTTCAATTCACAGTAGTTGTCATGCGCGAAGACCGACTTGTCGCGTCCTCCGAAACCGGATTCCTTGTAGCCGCCGAACGGCGTCGTCGCGTCGCCTTCGCCGAAGCAGTTGACTGTCACCACGCCTGCCCGGATTTCGCGCGAAAGCTTGATCGCCTTGCGCAGACTTCCGGTGTAGACGGATGCGGTCAGGCCATAGTTGGTGTCGTTGGCGAGAGCCACGGCTTCGGCAAGAGAATTGAACGTTGTCACCGAAAGGATCGGTCCGAAGATCTCTTCCTGGAACAGGCGGCTCGAGGGCTTGACGCCGTCGACCACGGTCGGCTCGATGTAGATGCCCTTGTGCGTTTTGCCGCCATGAGAGACGGAGAGCTTTTCGGCCTTCACGTCGTCGAGGAAGGACTTCACTTTCTCGAAATGGCTCTTACTGACGAGCGCGCCGATGCGGTTTGCCGGGTCGAGTGGATCGCCCGTCTTCCACTCGCGCATATAGGCGCCGATCCGCTGCAGCAACTCGTCCTTGACCTTGGCATGGACGATGAGCCGTGACGTCGCCGAGCAGTTCTCGCCCATGTTCCAGAACGCGCCGTTGACCACCTGTTCGGCGACGAGGTCGAGATCTTCGGCATCGTCGAGGACCACTGCCGGGTTCTTGCCGCCGCATTCGAGAACGACGCGCTTGAGGTTGGAGTCGGCCGCATAGTGCAGGAAACGGCGGCCCGTCGGCGTCGACCCGGTGAACGCCACCATGTCGACGTCCATGTGCATGCCGATCGGCTCGCCGACCTCCTTGCCGCCGCCGGTGACGACATTGAAGACGCCCGCCGGGATGCCCGACTCATGCGCCAGTTCGGCGACGCGAAGCGTGGTCAGCGTCGTTTCCTGGGCGGGCTTGACGATCACTGAGCATCCGGCGGCCAGCGCCGGGCCGATTTTCCAGGCCAGCATCAGCAGCGGAAAGTTCCAAGGCAGGACGCAGCCGACGACACCAACCGGTTCGCGCACGACCATGGTCAGCGCGTTCGAGCCCACGGGAGCGACGTTGTCATAGAGCTTGTCGATCAGCTCCGCATGCCAGCGGATGGTGTGGATCGTGTCCGGAATATCGACGGTCTGGCATTCGCGGACCGGCTTGCCGCTGTCGAGGCTTTCCATGACCGCGAGCTCGTGACGGTTTCGTTCCAGGAGCTTCGCGAATTCAAGGAGCACGGCCTTGCGCTCACCAGGCGACCGGAGATGCCAGCGGCCATCGTCGAAGGCTTGCCTGGCCTTGGCGACGGCGAAATCGACATCGCTGGCGTCGCACTCCGCCATCTCGGCAAGTGTGTCGCCAGTCGCTGGGTTGGTCGTCTTGAATGTCTTGCCGGAATTCGCCGGACGGAACGCCCCGTCAATGAAGGCATTGGTCGGAAATTGAATGTCGGCGGCGATCGCCTTGTATTCGGCGGCGGTCAAAGGTTCATGCATGGTTTGCTCCCGACGTGATCTGGGCGACCGTGCGCTTCAAGGTGGCGACGACAGTCTGGAGAGTTCGCTTTTCTTCCGAATTGAGTGAGCGCAGTGGCGCCCGCACCGGGCCGGCGCTCAATCCGATCAACTCACAGCCATGTTTGATCGACTGGACGAACTTTCCGCACTCGAGGAAATCCATGAGCGGCAGCATCGCCGTCATGATGGCGCGGCCCTTGTCGAAATTCCTTTCAAGCACGCAGGCCTCGTAGAGCGCGACATGCTCGCGCGGGAGAAAGTTGGAGCCGGCACAGACCCAGCTCCTGGCACCCCATGCGAAGAATTCGAGGGCCTGGTCGTCCCAGCCGCAAGAAAGCGCGATATGGGGGAACTTCCGAGCAAGCCGGTGGAGGTTGCCCATCTCGCCGGAGCTCTCCTTGATGGCCACGACGTTCCTGGACTTGCCAACGCGGGAGAAATAATCTTCTCCCATCATCACACCCATGCGGGCCGGATAGTTGTAGAGCATGATCGGAAGGTTCGCCGCGCGATCGACCGTGAGGGCGTGAACCGCATTCTCACGCTCCGTCGGCAAGGCGTATGGAGGTGACGATACGAGGATGGCGTCAGCGCCGATCTCCTTCGCCGCCTTGGCATATTCGACCGAATCCTCGGTCCTGGTGGCGCCCGTTCCGATGATCAAGGGGAGGCGGGTGCCGATCACCTGTTTGGCAAAGGCGCCGAGATCGAAGCGCTCCTGAGCGCTCTGGGCATAGTATTCACCGGTCGATCCGCCGACGATGATGCCGTGCACCTTGGCTTCAATGAGTGATTCGATAACGTCCGCGAAAGCGGCGTTGTCGATATGACCAGCCGGGTCGAGCGGCGTGACCGCCGGCGTGTAGATGCCTTCGAATTTCAAGACAATTTCTCCATCGATGGAGTGGCCGTTTCGACCCACGCGTACTTTGGGCGCAAGAGCACCGTCTGCGAATTCTCACGCGAGAATTCTCAGTGCCCGGACCCGTCGATCGCATTCAATGGCCGGGAAAATCGCATATGGTTGCGACTGTGTCAACCGATTGTATTATCTAAGTACACATTTTTTATATTTTAGTAACACAATACCTGTTCGCAAGGGCGACGAGCGGACCGGTTGGGTTCGGCTGACTATGACCGCGACTATCTCATTGCCGGCATACTGCCCAAGCGCGAGAGTAGAGGCGGGCCCGCCGTCGAGGGCGGCGAGCTCACAGAACCAGTAGCGGCGAGAGAGGGAGCATTCCTCTCGCACGCGGCGCATTTCGAGCCCGTCCTGGACGGACCACTTAGGTCATTTCAGCAAAAGGGGTGTGATCCTAGCCCAGAGGGTTGGGCGCTAATGCTGAAAGTTAAGGTCCCAGACTTTCGCCGCGTCGCTTACGCCGTTGCGGTTAAGAATCGCCAACGAGTGCATCCGCCTTCAATCCTTGGGGCGCGATAAACATCTCCATGTTTTCGCGCGACAGTTCCCAGTGCTCGAACACGAGATCGACAACGGCGTCCTCCTCGTGAGCGCCGATAGCAGAGATGAAGCCGTCGTGATGCTCGACTGCTTTCTGGAGCCGCTTGCGCATGTCGGCGTTGCGCGGGCGGAAGAAGGTGTGACCGATACGGGCGTGGTCTATCAGCAGTCTGCCGAGGCTTGGCTGAAGGTAGGCATTGCCGGACATCTCGCCGATGATCTCGTGAAATCTGTTGTTCTCGAGGACCATGGAAAGTGCATCGCTGGACACGCTTGCTTTGCGGAAGCGCTCCTGTGTGTCCTTCAGATCCGAAAGCTGTGAGGGCTTGAAATTCTGGACGGCCAATCGGCCGATGGCAGCGTAAATCATCGGCGCTACCAGGAAAAAATGTCGAAGTGTCGAATGGTTCATCGGGACAACCCGAGCTCCCCTGTTCGCGCGAATCTCGATGTATCCTTCGCCCTCCAATCTGCGGAAAATTTCCCTGACAGGGGTCCGCGAGAGGCCGTAGCGCTCGCTTAGCGCCACCTCATCCAGATCCTCGTCAGGATCAAGTTCCATCGTCAGGATTCGACGCTTCAGATCATCGTAGAGACTGCCCTTGCTGCCCTTCATTGCGCACCTTCGGAATGGTTCTGATAGTCAATGACATCTATTACGGCAGGAAGAATCGCATGCGGTGGTCAGTGAGTCAACGGATTGTATTTTCATGGTACACAATATATAAGCCGTCATCGATGGCTCACACGCCAAGAGGGAGACAGCCGAATCCGTCCCACTGCGATCGAGCAAGGTCCAACGACAGCTCAGGAAAAAGTAATGCCCAAGAGGTTTGCGTTTCTCCTGGTTCGTGACTTTACCCTGTCGCCGCTCTCGCTCTTCATCGACACGCTGCGCTTGGCGGGCGATGAGGGCGACCGGAGCCGTAAGGTCGAATTCGACTGGCAGATCGTTGGCGAACGCGGCCTGCCGATCAGGGCGAGTTGCGGCGTCGAATTGCTTCCGACGAAGGAGATCGGCAATCCGGAGGACTTTGACAACGTCGTCGTGGTCGGCGGCCTGCTCGACACCAACCGTGGCCTCAGTTCAGAGAAAGAGGCATTCCTCTTGCGGGCCGCCGAGAAGCGAGTGCCTCTTACCGCGCTTTGCACGGGAAGTTTCGTGCTTGCCCGTTACGGCTTGCTAGATGGCTATAGCGCCGCCGTCAGCTGGTTCCATGTCAAGGATTTTCGGGCTGAGTTCCCCGACGTGAACGCCCATGCCGATAGTCTCTTTTCCGTCGACCGTGGCCGCTCGACTTGCGCCGGAGGCACAGGCGCGGCTGACCTTGCCGGCTTTTTTGTGTCGCAATTCATCGGTCAGAAAGCGGCGGAAAAAGCCGCCAAGATCCTTGTCCTTGATCGCATTCGAAACATAAGAGACGTGCAACCTGTCGGGGATCTGTTTCCCCAAGCGTCGAGCCGTGCGGTGAAGCGAGCCCTGCTGTTGATGGAAAGCAATCTCCAGGAGAAAGTCTCGATCACCGAGATCTCAGGTCGGTTGAACTGTTCCAGACGCCAGCTGGAGCGTCTTTTCGGGACTGAATTGGGCGTCAGCCCGATGGCGGCGTATCTCGCGCTGCGTGTGCATTATGCGAAGTCCCTGCTGGAGGACAGCGATTTGCAGATAGGAGAAATCGCGTACCGATGCGGGTTCGAAAATGCTGGGCATTTCAGCCGTGTATTCCGTCAGCACACCGGTATGACGCCTACTCACCTTAGGCATCCAACCCGCTCAGCCCCCAATCCCGCCAAAGAATGATTTATCACCCTGCCGGTGACGGCCATGACGATAGCTTTGCGTTGGCGATTGAGCCTTCTCGCCTTCGGCGATGAAACTGGACGCGCCTTGGTATCCATCATACACGGAGAACGTGCGTTGTCTCTTCCATTTCTGCGCGAGGCAGTGGGCTGGACAGCCTGCGTACGGTCAAGCTACTGAACGCGACCGACTGATGCCCCCCGTCTCCGGGCTGGAGCGGTGACGGTACTTTTCGAGACGGCTGCTTGGGCATCCTCGGTCGGCGCAGGGTGCAAAAATCGTCCGATTGGTCCCGATAGTTGCTAGTGGCATCTTATGGTTGATAGATAGCGAACGCGGCGTTTCCCGGTCCAACGTCGGACAGGAATTACGCGAATGCCAGCCGACCGAGGGCCCGTTTGCAGGGACTTGTCGAGCTTGCGCAGCGGGGCAGTAGGATCATCAATGGCTGCGCAAAAATCATAGTTCAGACTTCCGCGCTTCTACCACATGAACAAGAAGGTGAAGAATTACGCTGTCTTCCAGATTTTCGAGATGGATCTCCAGAACGTCTGGCTGGACGCCTGAGTTAACGCCCAAGGGTGCCTGAGTTAACGCCCCCTTGGATTTCATATGGCGGATTTCATGGGCCGCAAAAAAGCCGGGATGCAGGATTCGTGGTATTGAACGGGTTCCACCACGGAAAGCCTGGAGATTATCGGATGAGACTCACTGTGCTTGCCGCCGCTCTCTCGATCGCAGCGCCCGCGGCCGCCTTGGCCGGGCCGGCCTCCAATGCGGTGAAGTTCTTCTACATGCCCGAGGTCAAGTTCGAGGCCGACGCGAAATACCGCGACCGTTTCTCCGAGCCGGTGACAAAGCTGTTCGACCTCAACGACCAGGCGCAGAAAAACAAGCCGGACGAGATGCCTTGCATCGACTTCGCCCCCGGTCTCGACGCGCAGGACTTTGACGAGAAGACAGTCGCCAAGACGTTGAAGCTGTCCGAAGCAGTGGATGGCGACAGCGCCAACGTGACAGTGACCTTCAACCTTTTCCCGGAAGGCGATGAATCCAAACGCGAAATGGTCTGGTCGCTGAAGAAGGTCGACGGCCAGTGGAAGGTAGCCGACATCACCTCGAAGACCAGCGGCTGGACGCTGAGTGCGCTCGAATGCCTGGCTGGCCAGACTCCGGAGTGATGCCATGGCCCGCGCCCTGGCCCTGGCGACTGTGTGCCTGCTGGCCGCGGCTTTGAGCAGCACCGCTGGCCAGGGTCTATTCGGCGCGCCGCCCGCAAATGCGCCGGCCGCGTCCAAGCCGACTGATGGGGCACCGGCCGCCCCGTTGCAGCCGGGCTCTCCAACAGCGGTGGTGAAGCCGTTCTACGAGCATGTCGGGCTCGAGCTCGATCCGGCTCAGCGCAGCCATTTCGTCGATCCCGCGAAGTCGGTGCTCGACAAAAGCGATGCGCTGCGGAAATCGGGGCAGGGCGAATGCCTCGATCCCAACATGGCGCTCGACAATGCGGCGTACGACAGGGCCGAGATCGACAACAGCCTGAAGACCGTTGAAACGGTCAAAGGCGATGAGGCCAAGGTCATCGTCGCCTTTGTCGTTGCCGGCACTCCGCACCGGCTGGAATGGAAGTTCAAAAAGGTCGACGGCGACTGGAAGATATCGGACCTTCTGTCGGGGACCGGCGAATGGGCGCTCAGCCAATATCAGTGTGAGTGAGAACGGACCGATTAAGGATGGGACATACAGCGTCGATCGCCTGATGGCGATCGAAAACCAGAGTTGGCGATCCTACTGTCCCGCCGGACATCTCGCAGCAGAATTCAGCCGCGTCCGCGATAGGGCGCAACACCGGTGTCGGGCAGCCATGCGCCTTCCGGCGGCGCGCCGGTCTGCCAGAATACGTCGATCGGAATGCCGCCGCGCGGATACCAATAGCCGCCAATCCGCAACCACAATGGTTTGGTCGCGGCGATGATGCGGCGGCCGATCATGACGGTGCACTCTTCATGGAAGGCGCCATGGTTGCGAAACGAGGTCATGAACAGCTTCAGCGACTTCGATTCCACCAGCAGCATGTCGGGTGCATAGTCGATGACGATGTGGGCGAAGTCCGGCTGGCCGGTGACCGGGCAGAGCGAAGTGAATTCCGGGCAGGTGAAGCGAACGATGGCTGGCGGCCCGTCGCCGCGCGAAAACGGCACGGTCTCCAGGACTGCTGCTTCAGGGTTCTGTGGCGCCTCGACGTTGGAGCCGAGCTGGGTAAGGTTTTTCGTATCGGTCATCGGCGGGTTCCTTACTGCATGTCGCCCAAAAGCCTGCCCACGGGCCCGACCCGAGGGTGCGCGGATTTTGGGTACGACATGCGCAAAAACAAAAATTTGCCGCTCATTAGCACAATTTGAAACAGGAAGACGATGACCACCAGCGATCCGCTTCTCCAGCCCTATCAGCTCAAACATTTGACGCTGAAGAACCGGGTCATGTCGACCAGCCACGAGCCGGCCTATTTCCGAGGACGGTATGGATCTGAAGATCACTTCGGATTTGATTTGGTGGCGCGCATCCGAACCTCCGTACGGAGAGCCACCAGGCACGTCGGTCCGATCTGCGCGCTGCGCACGCCGCCGGCTTGCCGCCAGACATCGTACGATCTCTTGAACCGTGATTTGCGGCAGGCCCCACTCAGAACATCCTGGCGGTGGCCATACAGAGCACGGTGATGACCAGCAGCCCACCAGCGATGCGTTCGCCCCTTGTCATTCTCGCGCGCAACTGCGTTTCCGTCGCCGCGTCAGTGCCGGCGAGTCGCCTGCTGGCAGAGCCGACCAGCGCTCCCTGAACACCGGCGGCAATCAGGGCCGTCGCGATACCCAGGGCCAGAACCATTTCCATCGAACCGAAAGAGCCGCTGTGGAAGAAATACCAGAGCAGGGCGCCGGTCAGGAAAACCATGCCGGCCGCGTTCATTTGCGGCCGGAAAAACCGTTCGATCCGAATCTCCGGATCGCGGGCGACAGCGATGGTCGTTCCAGCCCAGAACACACCGGCCAATACGTGAAGGCCGAGGACGAAGATGTAGACATACTGCATGACAGCATTCCTCCTTTCCTATCGCCAGCCATAAGGTTAGATATCAAATGATTAGATGTCAGTTTAAAGTCAAGGGCCCAGTTCCATCGGCCTTTCCCTTACTCTAGTGTCGGATCATGACGCTTTTTGACCGCCCGCCAGTCGGGATGAATCTCGCCCGCACCGCAAAGCTTGTCGCACAGGCCTTCGACGCCACGTTGGTCGAGGCGGGCGGCACGCTGCCGGTCTGGGTCACCCTGTTGTCGATCAAGTCGCGCGAGCTGGCCAACCAACGTGAACTCGCCGGCATGATCGGAATCCAAGGCGCGACGTTGACCCATCATCTGAACGCGATGGAGACGCAAGGTTTGCTGACCCGGCGCCGCGATCCGGAAAACCGCCGCGTCCATCAGGTCGCACTGACCGAAGCGGGAGAGGCGCTGTTCCTGAAATTGCGCACGGCAGCCCTTGCCTTCGACAAGCGGCTGCGGACCGGGTTGTCGGACGACAGGCTGGCGGAGTTCGCAGAAGTCTTGGCGACGCTGCGGGCGAATGTTGAGTGATCCCAACTGCCGAACGCATTGTTTCAGCGAGCCCAAGATGTAGCGGCAGCCGGCTACAGACCGGCCTTAACCCCATCAGGCCGCCATTTCCGAAGCGGCGTGTCAAGGTTGGCGCCTTACGCCAGCCTTCCCTGTAGCACCGTCAGCCTGGCTCTCTTCGGCGCCCGCGCGACCAGCCATTCGCGTACCTGGTCCTGCGGCATCGGGAAGGCGATCGAGTAGCCCTGCACCTGGTCGCAGCCGATTGCCATCAGCGAATCGAGCTCAGCCTCGGTTTCGGCGCCCTCGGCGACGATCGAGATGCCAAGGCCGCGGGCGAGTTCGGTGATGGCACGCACGATCTTGGTGTTGTCGCCGTTCTCATTGATGTTCTGAACGAAGCGGCGATCGATCTTCAGCCTGTCGATCTCGTTCGGGTTGACGTGGCTGAGCGACGCGTAGCCGGTGCCGAAATCATCGAGTTCAAGATGGACGCCGGCGGCGCGGATGTGCCGCAGCTTTGCCGCGATGCCGGTCTTCTCGTCGTCGAGAATGACGGATTCGACGATCTCGAGCGACAGTTGTTGTGGCGGCAGCCCAGCCTTTTCCAGCGCACCGAAGAGGAACGCGTCGAAATCGGCCTCACGCAATTCGGAGCCGGAGACGTTGACGGCGAGCCGTCCGAAGGCAATGCCGGCACGGTTCCACTCCGCCGCCTCGCCGATTGCCTTGGCGATGACGATGCGGCCGATCGCAGGCATGAGTCCGCATTTCTCGGCGATGGGAATGAACTCGCCTGGTGCGATCATGCCGCGCTCGGCATGTCTCCAGCGAACCAGCGCCTCGATGCCGCCGATCGTGCCGTTCGACAACGAAACCTGTGGCTGGAAATAGACCTGGAACGTCTTCTCCGCGATGGCGATCCTGATGTCATGCTCGAGCCGCTTGCGGTAGTCGAGTTCATGCCGCAACGCCTCGGAGAAGAATGAGACACTGCCGCCGCCCTGCTTCTTGGCGGCGTGGAGCGCAAGGTCGGCATGGACGAGCAGATCTTGCGCATTGTCGGCGTCGACCGGATAGACGGCGACGCCGGCGCTGGCGCCCGGAAGGATGGTCGCGCCCCGATAGACGATCGGTTCGTTGATCTGCGACAGGACGCGCCCGGCGACCGTGTTGATGTCCTCGGTGCCGCCGGCACCGTTGAGGATCATCACGAATTCGTCGCTGCCGAGACGCACGCAGAGGTCCGACGCCCGGCAGGAATCACGCATGCGCTGCGCCGTCACCACCAGCACATAGTCGCCGGCGGCGTGGCCAAGCGTGTCGTTGATCTGCTTGAATCGGTCGAGGTCGAGGTGGACCGCCGCAAGCCGCTCCCGCCGGCGCTGCGCGCCCTTGATCAGCGTATCGAAATGGTCGGTCAGGAAGGTGCGGTTGTGCAGGCCGGTAAGGCCGTCATGCACGGCGATGAAGGCCATGGAATTGCGGGTATCGATCAGTTCACGCGTCTTGCGCAGGATGGTGTTCGACATCGGCCTGAAGATGAAAAGTGCCACCAGCACGATGACGCCGAGGGTGGAGTAGAACAGCGTTCGATGGAGAGCGAGAAGGCTCTCCGATCGCGCGTCGGCTTGGGCGCTGATGCGCTGGCCGAGTGCCGCATAGCCCGACAGGGCCGCATTGGCGACGGAAGCGTCGAGGTTGACGCGTTCGCCGCCACCCTTGTAGCCGCCATTGTCGGCCATGCCGAGTTGCGATTCAAACGCCGAAACCAGGCGTTCGCCGTTGGCGATAAGCCCGACCGAGAAGTAATCGAGATGAAACGGCTTGGCGAAAAGGACGTTCTCGACTGATTTTGGATCGAGCCTTGCCGGTGACGCCGGGTCGGCGACCACACGCTCGAGCAGAAGGTCGTAGTTCCTCTCGAAGTCGGCCGTGGCCTGTTTGAATGCGGTGACCAGAGCCGGTTGTTGGTTGGGCGTAGCTGCTCCTGCCGCGTTGGCAAGGAAGACAATGCGTTGCGACAGCACCTTTTGCATGCCGACAATATCGAGCAGCGTGTCCTCGTGCCGATGGCCAGCCATCATCTGCTGGAGAAGGATGAAGGAGGCCATCACCATGGCTGCAATGATCAGCAGCGCCAGCCAATAGCCTGCCTTGATCAGCAATATGAGCTTGCCCGAAATGGTTTGCATCGGTTGCTGCGACATTTTCTGGGGCGGTCCCTCTCGCCGACAGATTGTTGGGGTATGAGAACCATCGGCTTGAAAGGTTAACAGCTCCGGAAGTCGACACAGCAGCCGCGGTGGAAAGCTCGCGAAATGGTTATCGCGTTCTTTCTTGCCGCGGCTGCATTTGAACATCTGCTATTTGGCGGCATTCCGGGGCGGCATTCTGGCCACTGACTGTCGGGTCACCGAAGCCGTCGCTTTTGCGGTGGATTTTTCGCCCGCGCGGGGCGACAGTCCATTCAATCTCAACAGGGCCAAATCATGAGCGCGGCATTCCACTCCCATATCGACAGCGAGCTTCAAGGGCTGAAATCGGCCGGCCTCTACAAATCCGAGCGGGTGATCACCTCGACGCAATCGGCTAAGATCGAGGTGGGCGGCGAGAGGGTGCTGAATTTCTGCGCCAACAATTATCTTGGCCTCGCAGATAGCGCCGACTTGCGCGATGCGGCCAAGCAGGCACTCGACCG
>NZ_JBVVPZ010000036.1:0-65775 GCF_055811415.1 Mesorhizobium sp. WSM4846 | reverse complement strand
CCCCTTTTTACTAACCACCCAAACTCCCAACCCCCCCAACCAAATACCCACACCCCCAATTCTGGGGTCTTTTTTTATAAAAAATTATTCCCCCCCCGGCTTCTTTTTGCCCCCCCCGGGCTCTAAATGGCTTGAAACTGGACGGAAGTTGAAACTTATGAGGTGATCAGCGGCCGTCTGGCGTGCGCAGGCCAAACCACTTGTCTTTGACCGCATTGTAATGTTCTTCGGGTCTGTATTTCGTGACCTGAAGGGCGAGACGCTCGACCGAAAGACGACCGACAGCCGAAAGGATGGCATAGCTCGCCACCACCAGATCGCGTTCCGAACTGGCCTGGTTGATCTTGGCGGTGATGAGGGTGGCCTGGGCGTTGAGAACGTCGAGCGTGGTGCGCTGGCCGACATTGCGCTCCTCGATGACGCCGCTCAAGGCAAGCTGCGCGGCGGCGATCACCTGCCTATTGGCCACCACGCTTTGCTGGGCGGCGATATATTGCGTCCAAGCCGAGGTCACCGCCTGCCGCACGGTGTCGCGGCTGACATCGACCTCGATCCGGGCCTGGCTGAGCGATTCCTTGTTCTGACGCACTATCGCCGACGTCCGCCCGCCCGAATAGATCGGTATGGTCAGCGTGGCACCGATGTTGGCCGTATTTTCTGTGCCATCCCCACTGCTGAGGGGATCGTTTTTGATATAGTCACTGGAAACGCCGGCGGAAGCCGAAAGCTGCGGCAGCAGCGCGCCTTCGGCCGATTTCACCGAAAACGCCGCCGCGTCGACCAGATGCTGGGTGGCGAGGATGGCCGGGTGCTCACTGGATGCAATCGCGATCGCCGAATCGAGGTTCGACGGCAACAGCTTCGCCAGCGGCGAAGCGGCCCTGAGCCTGCCGGGCTCGTCGCCGACGATCTGGCGATAAGTCGCAGCGCTTGCCAGCGCCTGCGCGCGGGCGGCGGCCAGTTCCGCCACGGCGGAGGAGCGCTCGGCATCGGCCTGTGCGACGTCGGTGCGGGTGCCTTCGCCGACTTCGAAGCGCGAGCGCGCCGCGCGTGCCTGCTCGGTCAGGAACTGCAGGTTCTGCTCCGTCAGCACCGCCACTTGCCGATCGCGAATCACGTCCATGTAGGCGCTTGCCGCATTGAACAGAATGTTCTCTTCGGTATTGCGCAGGCTCTCGACCGAGGCGCGGACCTGCGATTCGGCGGCGGCGACGTTGTTCTTGGTCTGAAAGCCGTCGAACAGGGTCTGGTCGATCTGGACGCCAAAGTTGCCGGTGGTTATCGCGATTTTTCCGTTCTGCCCGGGGATATTTCTCCGGGCATCGAAATACCCCCTGGAGTAGTCGATGTTCGCGGAACCGGTGATGGTCGGGCGCCAGCCGGACTTGGCGATGGCAACGCCCTCATCGGTGACGCGGACGCCGGCGCGGGCCGAATTGAGCTGGGAATTGTTCTGGTAGGCTTTTGAAAGTGCGCCGAGAATGGTTTCCGCCGAGGCGCCTAGCGGAGAAAGCGCGGTCGCCGAAAGAAAGGCGGCAAAAAGACTCTTGCGTAAAGACGGCACGTTATTCCCTCATTCGTTTTGCATGGGAACCACACCGCGCCGGCTTCTCCCATTCGAGCAGCCGGCGCCGTGTGTTTCAGGTTCCCTGCTGTCTGCCCCCAAACAGAACACCCCGGTTGTGCGGATCAGCAACAATTATTCAAGCGCAAGCGAACACGACAACGGCTTTGCTGCAAGCCAAAATCATTCAGAACTCGAACGCACGGATACGTTCGAATCCCGGTAGTGGCTTAATTGCCGCATTAAAGGCGCTTCTTCCGGTTACACCCCCCCCTGTTTTCAGAAACAATCGGGCCACGCCCGAATTGCCCTGCCCTTCGACGGCGACGAGCCGACCGCCTTCGGCAAGCTGATCGAGCAGCGTTTCCGGCACTTTCTCGACGCTGCCGCCGATGAAAATGACGTCGTAGGGTGCCCCGGCGGCATGGCCTTCCGGCAGCGGTCCGTTGACCACGCTGACATTGTCGCAGCCCAGCGCCGAAAGCGTCGACATCGCGGTCTCGGCCAATGCCGGATCGCTTTCCAGCGCAACGACCGACTTTGCCAGCCGCGACAGGATCGCCGCCGCATAGCCGGTGCCGCCGCCGACATCGAGCGCCGAATCGCCAGGGCCGATCTCGGCCAGTTGCATCAGCTTGGCCAGCGGCGAAGGCTCCATGAGATAGCGCGGGCCGTCCGCGGTATTGGCAATGCGGATGTCCTCGTCGATATAGGCCAGATCGCGCTGATCGGGGGCGATAAAGGCCTCGCGCGGCACGACAAGCATCGCCTCGAGCAGCGGCGCGCTGGTTACGTCGGTGGTGCGGACCTGGCCGTCGACCATTTTTACTCGACGTTCGGCAAAATCAGCGCTCATGTTCCAACCAATCCGCCCAAAACCAATCTGCCCAAGATCAATCCGCTTGCCGCGCCAAGACCGCGGCTCATGTCGACCGGAACCCCCTGGCGCTGGTGCGCGGGAGCTTGGGCAACTGGAGGCCTCGCCCGGAATCGAACCGGGGTGCAAGGATTTGCAGTCCTCTGCGTAACCACTCCGCCACGAGGCCTCATTGCTCCCGGCGTTCCACCCGGTTCCAATAGGTTGCGGCGAAAATGCCGTCAAGCGGCCATGGTGCATTCCCGACGGTTTCCCCTCGGCCACGATGCCACGCGTCGAGCCAACGACACGCATGCTCCGAGAACCGGAACGCAACGGAGGTTAGAGCGCTGCGCTTCCAATTGGACGCGTCGCGCCGTAGGTAAGCGCAGAACCGCCATCATCTGGCCGTCGGAGCAGAATTTCCATTTAGCCAGCTGAGTCGAGCCGGAAAGACGCCTTCGCGGGGCTTGCCCGCTTGCGAAGTCAGTACAGCCGTCAGTTCGGCCGCCGCCGCCGTTCCCACCACACGACGAGCCGGCGCCGGTGGCGACGCACGACGGCAAACTCGTAGGAGAGCACCAGCAATCCGATCGGCACCATCCAGAAGCCCAGGATCGGCAGAAAGCCGAGAATGCCGCCGAAGATCAGCACGACGCCGATTGCAATCCTGAGGCCGCGCGAGCGCGGCATGGTGAACTCACGGCCGAAGACCGATATTTTCCGTGCCGGTGGGTGGTTGTGGCTTGCTGCGCTCATGTCTGGTTTGTGGTCCGTTCGGGCAAAGTAAAAGCATCAGCTGACGAAAGCCGCAACCGCCTTTTCGGTTCCGCGCACCCCGCCAGACGGCTCATATGAGGACGCCCGCACAGGATTGCCAGAAATCGTGGCGCGAAAAAGCGCTGAAAAATACGAAATGCTTCTTTGCAAAGCCGAAACGGGTTTGCTATAGGCTGCGCCACTCACATGAGAGCCTCTGTTCCCCGGTAGCTCAGTGGTAGAGCAACCGGCTGTTAACCGGTTGGTCGCTGGTTCGAATCCGGCCCGGGGAGCCACTTTGCTTGCCTAACACGTTGTTATTGCTAGATCATATCTAACACGCCAACTGCATTCCCCTCTTTTCCTCCCCGCTTTTGGACCGTGCAAGAAAAGCCCGCCGAAGCAGGCTGGTGGACGCGGCAGATGTTGCCTGAAGCTGCCGCGCCCAAGCGCCACGCGTTTTAGGTTCGTTTCCTGTGCATTGACCATCATTCGCGGTTGCCGCAACCTGACGTTGCGTTAGGTTGACGCTGCGACTCGTATGTACCAAACCGACACACTATATAACGGAAGTCGCCCGCACATTAACGGCAAGCCGTCGATTGGAAGAGATCACCACGCTTTCGCCCAAAACAAGGGAGAAGCGACATGACCTTCAACCGCGCAACGGATCCAGCGCAGCTTTCAATGCTTGCCGCGGTGGTCGACGATTATTGCCATCAGGCCGGGATAGCAGTTGGCGATCCGGCCAGGCGGCGTTTTGGCCGTCAAATTATCGAGTTATTCCAAAGCGGTATCAACAAGCCAGACGAGTTGTTGTTCGCCTTAAACCATCACTACGACGAGTGGCTCGGTGAGGTTGGCCTACCGTCGTCTTCTTCAGAACTGGCAGCCGAGGCTGGTCCTTCTAAGGAACTGGCGCATTACCCTTCAGTTACTCCGCAACGCTTCCCTCAACGAAAAACCCCGCCGAAGCGAGGTTTCTAGGTTGCTGTGCGAGGCGGTTCAGGCGACGCGGTATGCCCAAGTGCCTTGGAATGGATTGGAAAGGCGCGAGATTTTGAGACGGCAGTTTATGCTGCCGAGTGCATGGGATCCGACTGCGTAGCAAATGGAATCCATGCGTCAGCAGGAAACGCATGGGGCTTGGACCGCGATCGCTCGACCGGCGCAGGCTAGCCCGCGCCGCGGCTTGCCGAGATGTACGAACTTCAGGTCCTCGAAAAGTTCGGTGGCGTGCAAAATCAATTCATTGTTCTATCGAAGACGCAAAAGAGGCTGCCGCCGATATCATCGTGGCCCGTCTGGAATGGGGAGACCCCCAATGAGCGCCGCATCGCTGGCGGGATCGAACTGCACCAAGCGGTATGCGGCCTCGACCAGACACCGTCGCGCGCGTATCCTGCTGCAAAGCGCGGTATTCTCGGCCAGCAATTCCTCTGTGCGCTCAAGCGCGAGCTTGGTCCGGTTGATGCGCTCCCTGGCATCCGCCATCGCGCGTCCGTGGGGTTCCATGGTGTTCATCATGATTCACTAACTCATGGCGGACCGGATCGTTCCCGCCTACCAGAGTTGGATATCGGCGGTAAAATCGCAACAGGCCCGGCAATGGGCATAGGCATAGCCGTCGGTATGGCGCTGGCCGGCTAAATTGGAAGCACGACGCCTTCCGCGATCACGTACCTACCGTCCGGGGAAGCCTCTGCTAGCTTCTTCCTGCGGCGGACCCCAAACCGCCTGGCCGGCGCCCGTCAGGCGATCTTACCCCACGCCCCCCAAGCGGCGCCGGCCGCTCGCCGCCTCCCCGCAAGCGGCTGACAGTCGCTCAACAAATCATCCCCGAAACCGTTCCGTGTGCCAGTGGATCTTGCCGTCCGGACCTTTCATCGGGTTGTGGATCATCAATCGCTTGGGCAGGTGCTCGGGATGCACCTCGAGCAAGGTGATCGTGATCTGGCGCTTGCAACGGCTGCAGTCAAACTTGAGCTTCAGCGGGTCGACACCACCACCATAGACCATCATCAGGTCGGCCGAACGGCAGTAGCGCGCGTTCCCACAACTGCATTCTGCCTTGACCAGCATGTTGTGCCGGGTCGCCTTGCCCAGCGTGTCAATCGGATCGTGCGCCATGAGAACGAATAAGGAACATTTTCCTTGATCGTCAAGACCGGCTGTGGAATCTATCCAACAAACTGAAGTGAGAAAATATTCGATGGGCGACGATCTGATCCGGCTTCCCGGTGCAATGGAGCCCGTCACGCGCCCAGGCATTCAGCACCATTTCTGCGAGCATCCCGGCTGCAACAAGAATGCCGGATGGGGTTTCGCCAAGCCGCGGCAGTCATCGCACTGGTTCTGTTACGAGCATCGCGCAGATGGCGAGCGATTCTTGTGAGGAAGCCACGATGATCAGACAGCCAAGACGGCAGGGCGAATATCTCGACCGCGAGATCGACTGCGAGGAGGCCATGGAGCCCGGCTTTCAGGCGATAGTCGATTGCATGCTTGATGCGGGTTGGACGCGCGGAGAGATCATGCGTTCGCTACGCCGGCTGATCGCCGCCGATAACATGACGCAAAAGGAAAACGCCAAAGTCGAGGCGCAGCTCGCAATTGCACGCGCCATTACGAGAACCGGCCGCCGCCCTATCTAGGTTCGTGATGATCGGCCCCAAGGGAGCGTGGCCCCGAGTCATGGAGGCAAGTTTCATGAGCGATGCAACTTCACAGACCGTCTATTTTTACAATCGTCATCCCATCTCATGCGAAATCATCCTTGCCAAACTACGCGCAAGCCGTGGCCATCTCGACGGCTTGCGCCCTGAAGAGCTGTTTCCCCATGACCAAGATCATTATGGCGGCCTCGCCGCTACAGATGAATTGGCGCGAGGAGCGCAGGTTAGCAATGGGTCGCGCGTGGCCGATTTCTGTGCGGGACTTGGCGGCACGGTGCGCTATCTGGCTCTCAAATATGGAGCCGACGTCACTGGTATCGAATTGACGCCAGCGCGCGCCTCGGGCGCACAGGAGTTAACCAGACGAGTTGGCCTTCACGGTACTGCGCGGATTGTGGAGGGCAACGTGATGGACGTTCCGCTTCCTGACGCGAGCATGGACGCTGTCGTCAGCCAAGAAGCATTTTGCCATATTCCTGATGTGAAGAGAGCGGTTGCCGAAGCTTTTCGTATTCTGAGGACAGATGGCCGATTGGCATTCACAGATTGGATAGCTAATCAGCCGCTTACCGCTGCTGATGCGCAATTGATGTGGGAAGGAATGGCTATTCAGCCTCTTCGGTCAATCCCCGAATACCGCAGTCTGGTCGAAAGCGTTGGCCTTAGAGTAGTCTCGACAAAAGATTTGACGGAAGAATGGGGACCAATTTTGAAGGAACGACTGGCAATGTATCAACTGCTGCGTGAAGAAGCCCGACAGGCTGGCACCCCAATGGGGCACGATGCATTCCACAAGTCCTACATCCGATTTGTTGACCTCATTCACGAGCGCAAGATGGGCGGCGTCAGGATAGTGGCTACGAAGTTGCCGCGTGATTGAGGAACGCCGCGCATTACCGACTCTGCTCGCCCGCGCCGACGAGTACACGGCTTAGCTCTCCTCCCAAAAATCCTGCAGCGATGCGTGGCGAAGATCTTCCTCGCCCCTGAGGTGCTTCACGCGGGCTTTTATTCCCGGTTTGACCCACTGCGTTGCCGGTCGCTTTGGCATTTCCTTGGGCGGTGGCCCGGCATGTTCCTGGACCCTTTTCCAAAGCCGCTCGCGCATCTCGCGATTGACGCTGACGAAGGCACTGCCGACATATTTGCGGGTCCCCAGCTCGGCCATCAGAGCGAAGGCCGGCTTGCCCCTCTCGCGTTCAACTCCGAGAAGTTCAAACTCGCTTTCGGTGAAGGATTTTGTCTTCAGCCAATTGGTAGTTGGGCCGCTGCGATATTTACTGTCTCGACGCTTCGATACCATCCCTTCCAGGCCGGCCGCGTCGATCAGATGATAGATCGCATTAGCCTCGCCCGGCATCGTCTCACTGAACTGGATGCGGCTATCAGACCCTATAAGGCCGGTCAGGATTTCCCGCCGATCCTCAAGCGCCATGTCGCGCATGTCATGGCCGTTGAGGTGCAGCAGATCGAACGCGACGAAATAGAGGTCGTGCTGGCGCCTGGTGATTGCCTTGCGCAGCGCGGCAAAATCCGAAAGGCCAGCCTCATTCAAGACGACGACTTCGCCGTCGATGATGGCGTTCTGTACGTTTGAGACCTTTGGCTGCCTCGGCCAGATCGCGGTACTTGGCAGTCCAATCAAGGCCTCTTCGGGTGAAAATGCGAACGCCAGCGTCCTCGATGATAATTTGCGAGCGGTAGCCGTCGAATTTGGCTTCATGCATCCAGTCGTCGCCTTTGGGCGGCTTGGCGACCAAGGTAGGCATCATCGGAGGAATGAACTCCAGCCGGCCAATGCCAGCACTCACTCGTTTACGCACGGACTCAACTCAGGCGCCCCGGTCCATTTAGCGGCTAGGGAAAGAACATGGAGCATTTTACTAAATTAGCAATAATGCATGAAGAGGCCTATAACACGGCCCGACCGGCTTGACCCCATAGCCCAAGCCGGAAGGGCCTGGCGGTCCGTAGAACACACGCCAGCAGACTGTCGGGCCGCTGGACGTCTTCGACCCTATCGGGTCCGTACAGCCTGCGTAGATCAAGCAAAAAGCCGTAGCGCAGCCTCGTAAGGACTTGCGCCCTGTCGTCCGCGCCATCGCCATCGACCTGGCCGCCAAGCTCCTGATGGGGCTCGCCATCGGCTTGTTGAGCGGCCACAGCGCTGGGAAGCCGGTGGGGACCATGGATAAGCCTGGCCGGGATTGTCATTGTATTAGCGTAAGCGCATATTGGCCCTGCAAGCGGCCCTGCTACGCCCCGTCTGTATTCAGTGGGCGCGCCGATGTCCGACAACAGCCAGCAATCGCCCTCGTTGTCTTCATCTGCACACGGTCTTCGCTGGCCGGCTTTCAAAGGAAGGACTTCGATGCGCTACCTTCTAGCCACTTTTTGTTTCGTCGCACTAGTTATCGGCGGTGGCGAACCTGCCGGTGCCCAGACAGCCCAATCAAGCATAGAAGCGAACAATGCGGACTTTGTTGCGAAGTTTGCCGCCAAGGATACGACAGGCCTGGCTCAACACTATACCGAAGACGCGGTAGCGTTTCCTCCCAATGAAGAGCGGATCGCCGGCCGCGAAAGCGTTCAGAAGATGTGGCAGAGCTGGATCGATGCAGGATTGACCGATCTGACCCTGAAAGCGGCGCAGGTCGAGGAGAGTGGCACTCTCGCGTATGAGGAGGGCACCTACTCTGTCAAGATTCCCGGCAGTGACGGCAAGATCAGTGAGGAAATCGGCAAATACATTGTCGTTTGGAAAAAGGGCGCCGACGGCGAATGGCGAATGCATCGGGATATTTGGAATACGAACCCTGCCAAGAAGTAGAGTTCCCCAATCAGCGCGGCGATTTGAGCCCCGCCAGCGCGCGTTCCGGCTGGCCGCGGTCCTACTAGCGGAGAAGATGCGCCTTGCGCGTCCTGGCGTCCGTGGCCCCATGCCACCGCGTCCATTCGGCCGGCTATATCTGGACTCTCGCCTGCTTTGGACGCATTCTCTCCTAGGGGAGAGAGGGCGTGGGCAAAGACCACCGTTATCAGGGCGCCAATCGGTCTGACCGCTGGCGAAGGCGCGCCGGCAGAAGAACGCCGTCACGGCGGCTGCCGCGACCCCTCTTGGGGCTGATCTTCCTCGGCGCCGGCACGCTTGCCGCCGCAGTCACCCAATTCGCGATCCAGAGCACCGCCGGCCAACAAAGCACCGCAGGCCTCCAGAGCACGATAACAAATTGGACAGAACCGCTGCCTGGGCCGATGCAGGGCCAGGCATCTGTCATCGACGGCGACACCGTCGAGATTGCCGGTCAGCGTGTCCGCTTCAATGGCATCGACGCACCCGAGAGCCGTCAGCACTGCGACGACGCCAAGGGCTTTGACTACCCATGCGGGCGCCGCGCCGCGCAAGCCTTAGACAAGTTCCTGGCAGCATCGCGTCCACTGCGGTGTAGCTTTGTCGACCGTGATCGGTACGGGCGTCTTGTCGGGAACTGCGATCGCGCCGACGGCCGAAGCGTTCAGAAATGGCTAGTTGAACAAGGCCTCGCATTGGACTGGCCTCGCTATTCGAACGGGGCATTCGCCGCCGAGCAAGTCTCAGCCAAGGCCGCGCATCGCGGAGTTTGGCAGGGCCGCTTCGATCAGCCATGGGACTGGCGGGATGCAAACGCCGACAAGGTCGAAACCGTGAGCGAGCAAACGACCGGCTTCGGCCTTCTTGGTGGCTGCAATATCAAGGGCAACATCTCAGCCGCCGGCAAGCGCATCTACCACACGCCTGGACAGAAGTTCTATGCCGATACGAAGATTGCCGAGGCAAAGGGCGAACGGTGGTTCTGCAGTGAGGCCGATGCGCGAGCGGCCGGCTGGCGAAAGGCGAAAAGATGAAAGGAAAGGCCACAACCGCTACAGATATGGCCGAAGCGGTAGGCATCGAACCCAAGGCATTTCGGCGAGCCCTCAGGGCTGAGCATTTCGATTGGCACAGCCGATATTCTGCCTGGGAGGTGGACGTCAAAAGCCCGCAGCATCTAGCGATGCAAAAGGTGCTAGTGGCTCTTCTGACCAACAAGTCTCCGAACTGATAAAATTGCCGCAAGGGATGCGGTGCGCCAATATGCCAGCAATGCTGACATAATTGCTTCACAGATTGTTGTTGTGAAGAAAAAAGGCTATCTGTTTACTTGCTAATCAAGTTCCGCATAGAAAAGAGGCAGGCGATGAGTCGTCGCCTGCCTCTGTCTTTAAGCGTACTCGCGGTAAATGTGGCGCCGAGTGGACGAACAAGACCGCGAGTCCGCTCCCTAGCAGGTCGGTAACTAGCGTCCTGAGGCTTTATTTGCAAGCCACAGGAGCTACGACCATGGATAAACATCCTCCCAAGGTGCCAGATGCGAATGCTCCACTTCGCTCGAAAGGAACATTCTATGTCAGACGTTCAGGTGACTTGTATCAATAAACTGCCTCGGCAGAACACCCATGAAGGTATTACCCACCTCGGGAATTCGACCGGGAAATGGACTAGAGCTCAAGTCATCCAATGGATAGAAGAAAAGACAAATACCTTCTACACATCGGTCGGCGGCAAGCGCGCCAATATCGGTGTGGTCATAGGGCAGAACGGTAAGTACGTCCGCACCTACGCCGACGGCCAGTGGAGTGACAATTTGCTCGCACTCCCCGAGTGCACGTGAGTTAGCTGACATCGGTCGTCGCCGGCTTAATTGCTGGCGGCGGCCCTTTTCATCGGACGTTCCGCTTCGCAAAATTGGCGCGGCAACCGACATGCGAAAGGACAAATGATGGCCGTTCGGACTATCGGCATTGATGAATTAGATGGGTTCCAGCTTGACGAATCTGGCCAGCTATATTGGCGTGGCCAGGCCGTTGTACTGCGACAGCGCATTACCTTAGGAACATGGGAGTTGGCCGTTGCCGCAGTTGCGTCTGCTGCAGCTGCAGTTGGTGCGATATTCCCAATAGGCGTCCATTTCCATTGGTACTGAACTACCTAAACCACCCCTCCACCGGATCATCATCGTCCACAGACCAATCCACGAGAATGATGGTTTGAGCCTATAAGCCGCCCTGTTGCAGGCATGTCACCTGTACTTGGTCACGGAATTCGCCAATAGCGCGGTCCTGCATCTCTTCGGTGCCGTACCGCGACTGGTTCCACGCCTCGATTGCCATTGCCCGGAGGGTCTTGCGCATTATCTCCACATCGCTCTTTGCCGCGATATCGAGAACCTTTTGAAGTGGAATCCCGTGCTGGCGGGCTTTCATTGTTTCCTCTGCGAACCTACCCATCATCTCGCAGGCCCTCATCTAGGGTCGATGGATGCACAGATGTCGTGATTGCAGTGAGGGCGATGATAAAGGCTACCAGTCTTGGCATGCTGACTTCTTCAGGAGGGTTGTGGAGTTCAGTTGATTTTGCGTGGGTACATTTGCATCCTTTTGAGTATCTTTCGATCCCAAACGTTGACCCGACCCCCATATTTTCAATTGGAAAAATGTGCGCATTGGGGCCGGACCGGTCAGTGGTCTAAACGGCGCTAGGTCTTTCGATACCCCCTGGGGGGCCTGGGGGGTGGCTTCAGGTTGCCGACCGTGGAGATGCGGACCGGTCGCCAAAGACGCTAACATCGCTATTACAGATTTTTGTACTCGCGCAGCGCGCGCGTGAGGCTTAGCGCGTATATGACCGCAACTGCGCAGCTAGTCTGCCCAAGCCGTCGTCTTTAGCAGCAGGCACAGCCTCAGCATCCACCAATCCGCGTAATGCGCTCTGCATCTTCGCGTAGGCGCCGTCCATAAACACCGCGGAGCCGACTCTTTCACCACAGCAACGCGCGCCGTCTTGCGCAAAGTCCCGCAACCCACCCGGCTTGGCGCGAGCGGCTTGGTGAGAGTGCCAACTTGGCTACCGGAGCCGTGCTCAACGATGACCGTGCCGACTGGCGTGAAGCCTGGGCTCTGTTTCGGCCATGTCGCCTATCTCTGGCATGGCGCCCTGCACGCCACCACAGTCGCGGCAAGTCTCGAGGCCAGCGGCTTTGCCGTGCGCGCCCAGATCATCTGGGACAAGACGCGGCTGGTCATCGGCCGCGGCGATTATCACTGGCAGCACGAGCCGGCTTGGTTGCCGTCAGAAAGGGCAAGAAAGGCCACTGGGCGGGAGATCGCAAGCAGACAACCGTCTGGGCCATTCCTCACAGGAAGTCCGACACGGGCCACGGCACGCAAAAGCCCGTTGAATGCATGCGCCGACCCATCGAGAACAATTCCTCGCCAGGCCAGGCAGTCTATGAGCCGTTCTGCGGCTCTGGAACCACCATCATCGCTGCCGAGATGACCGGCCGCTGATGTCACGCGATCGAACTGAACGCAGCCTATGTCGACGTCGCGGTGCTGCGCTGGCAGGCGTTTACCGGCAGCATGGCGATCCTGGAGGGCGATGGCCGCAGCTATGCCGAGGTAAAGCTTGAGCGGATCGGGACCAGGCCATGACCACCAAGACAGCCATCCTGCAGGCCATACGCCACAAATGTCTGGACTGCTGCGTCTATCAACCCGCCGAGGTTCGGGAGTGTCCCGTCAGCACGTGCGGTTTGTGGCTGTTCAGGTTCGGGATGGACCCCGACCCCAGCCGCACCCGCGGCTTCGCCAAATCCCCCGTGTACACGGACCCTTCGGGGCAAGACATGCCTATCTCGAAGGCGAGGCAGCACATTGGAAACGGAGAGAGCTGAGATGGCCCGCCCAGCCACCAGCCCGATGACTTCCACCGCCGCCAGGTTGAGGCGCTGGCCGGCTACGGTGTTCCGGAAGCGGACATTGCCGGCATGGTCGGTATCGATGCGAAGACTCTGCGCAAGCACTATAGACACGAACGATCCGGGAAGCTGACAGATTTGCCCAGACCGTGCTGCCCATCATCGCCTCCATCCAACGGTCCGGCATCACCAGCCTGCGTGGCCTGGCAATCGCTCTAAATAACCGCGGCGTTCGAACAGCGCGCAATGGCCAATGGCAGGTCTCTAACGTGCGTAACATTTTGGGGCGGCAAGCTTCTGCGAACTTGCTTTTATAGGCGGGAATTTGCTGACCAGCATTCTCGCGAGTGAACCATTAGGCCCGGCGGGAAGTTTCTCTGCGAATCGAACACCATTGACGGCACGACCGTGGAGGAATCGAAGCATCAGCCTGCGCTGCAGAAACAAGATGGCGAACTTTCCTTATGACCGGATGACTGTCGAACGATTTCGGGAGGAATTCCCGCGAGCGAGGTGGAGCGACGAGCGCAGGAGTTGGTTTGTACCAGGCAAGACGGCAGCCCGCCGGATCGACCGTTGGCTGGCGCGCGAGGCCGAATTGCAGGCGATCCACGGCGACAGCATGGGGCGCGACGCCTTCGCTTTCGATCCGATCTCCAGTCCCTATCTCGAGATTGCCAACGACCTGCGCATTCGGACACCCTATTCGAAGACCGTCCTTCGGGAACTACACGAAGTTCCCATCGACGCACTGGCGCGATCGGCGGGCGATGAAGATTTTGCCGCCAACCATGCCCGGATCTCTGAATCATCGAGCTGCTTTATGAGCGCCTGAATCTTCTCGAGGGCACCGTGTCCGCGGGCGGCTGAGCCGTCTGTGCCATCGAGGCGGCAAGCGGGGTCCCTAGCAAGGCGCACGCCACGAGTAGCATATGAAACAAGCGAGCCAGCATAGTGTTTCTCATCGATGCCTCGCACCGTAGCCGGACCGTCGAAATTGCCGCCCACGATCAAAATGTCACACGCTTTCCGACCTTTGCCTGATGCATCAAGAGATGCAATCGCGATAGACTGCCGCCATTGTAGCTGTTCAATGCGCAAAGCCCGCACCTACTTCCCGGTTTGAGCTGTGTCCCGCAACTGCCTGACCAGTTCTGCAATCTGCGGATCGTCCGGCCGCAAGAGGGTAAGAGCTTCGGCATGTTTGAGTGTTTCTTGATAGCGGCGAAGTTTAAGGCCGATCTGAATGGCCGCGCTGAGGAGGCCTGCGTCGGCAACCCCGCCTGCGACGGCTTCATCCAACGACGCGAATGCATCATCCGGGCGGCCAGCCGAGTCGAGCGCTATCGCAAGCGTTGTCCTGTATTGGGCATTGGCAGGGGCGAGCCGCACGGATCTCTCAAACTCTTTGATGGCGCCTGCGAGGTCTTGCGCGCGAACCAGCGCGAGGGCGTGACCATAGCGAAGCAGCGGGTCGCCTGGCGAAATCTTGATCGCCTCGGTATAGGTGTTTTCCGACTTCTCGTTCTGTCCAGTCGCTCGATAAAGTTCGGCCAGGTTGGCGTGCGCTCCGCCAAGGCTGCCGTCGAGCGAGATGGCGCGGCGAAGAGCAGCTTCGGCTTCATCCGCTTGACGCTGACCCATTAAGAAGAGGCCGTAGGCGTTCTGTGCTTCAGCGATGTCCGCATTGGCTTGCACATAGGCGCGCAAATCCTCCAGCGCGACGTCGAAACTGCGGCGCTGATCACCGAGCAGATCGGCCGTCGGCGCATTGCCGAGAGCCGTCACCGCGGCTACCCGGACAGCGCGCGTCTCGTCGGCAAGCAGATTTCCGACGGCATTCAGCCGCAGTTCAGGCGGCAGGTTGTCGGCAGCCTGTGCCGCCCCGAGCCGGACGAGCGGATCGGGGCTTGCTGCCGCGGCAGCCACATCTGCAAAAACGGCATCGCCGCCCAGGCGCCCCATCTCGACGATGGCGCTGCCTTTGACGATGCCTGCCTGTTCCCGGTCGGCGACGAGCGCACGCAAAGCTTCGATCGCTGCCGGATCGTTTTGGGCAGCACCTGCGAAGCCATGGGCTATCGTCGGGCGCTCGCGCCAGGCCGTGCCGTACCATTTGTCCATCGTTTCCGCTGCCCAAGCATTCGTCAAGGTTGCATGGCAGGTCGTGCAGGCGTTCGGAGTGCCATAGGAGATCGACAAATCGGGCCGTGGAATGACGAATGAATGGTCGCGCCGCGGGTCGACCTTCATATAGGTGCGCTCGGGCATATGGCAGTTCGCACAGAGGGCGCCCGCGGAGCCTGTTGGGTGATGTGTATGCGCGGGCGTTTCAAAATCTCCGCTCGGGTCGAAGGTTGCAAATCGCTCCGGCTTTGTCTCGGCATGGCATTGGGTACAGACGGCGTTGCCTTCTGCTTTGAGAGTTGCCTCGTGTTGCCTGTGACAGTCGAGGCACACGACCCCGGCTCTAGCCATCTTGCTCTGCTGGAACGAGCCGTACTCGAACACCTCGTCGAGGATTTGGCCATCTGGGAAGTATAGGTCCTGGCGGAGCAAGCTCGGCGAGAAATGATCGAGAAAAGCCTTTCCTGGCTCGTGACCGCCGAGAAGCTTCGTCCGTCGGGAGTGACAGCCCAGGCACACATCATGGTCGACCGGGGCGAGGCCGAAATTGGCGAGCGATTGAGAAGTATCGGCCTCGGCCCATTCCACATGTTTCGCGCCGCCACCGTGGCATGACTGGCAGCCTATGCTCGTCGCAACATACGTCGACTTGTACTCGCCCGTCTCCGGCCAAAAGTTCGCCTGCGGATCGGTGGAGTGACAGTCGATGCAGGTCCGGTTCCAGCGGTAGAAGGGTCCGGTCCAGTGGTAAGTCGTGCCGGGTTTCGCCGACTTGCCCGTGCCGAGCCAAAACCATTCCCCTCTGTTCGTGTCCCAGGCAATATCGAGCGCTTGCAGCCTGCCGCCGCCTATATCGAGGAGATACTGTTGCAACGGTTCGTAGGCGAAAGTGTATTTGACTTCGAACTCGGCCTGCTTGCCAACTGGTCCCTCGGTCCGGACGAAGTACCGCCCTCCACGCTTGAAGAACGTCGTCAGTCTGCCGTCATGCTCGAAGCTGGCATCGTCGAAATTTGCGCGCACGGTGCTGTCGTCTGCGACAGCCGTCGCCTTGGCGTGGTTCGATTTGGCGAAGGCGGCCGCCTGGTCGGCGTGGCAGGAGGCGCATCTTTTTTCATCGACGAACCCATTGTGGATGGAGATTTGCGGATCGATGGGAGGACTTGTTTCGACCGCCGAAGCGTGGCCAGAGATGGAAAACGTTGCGAAAAACGCCAGCGCCAACTGCAACAGAGCGCCCTTCCAAGCCTCAGCCATGATGATCGTGCTCGCTCAGGGCGATCCTGATGTCCTGGAGGAAGCGCAGCAGGGAGCCTATTAGCAGGACCAAGGCCACAACAAACAATATGCCCGCGCCAGGTTCGTGACGATAGCCCACTAGGCTTGCCACGAATCCGAATAGCAGCAGAACGGCGATGGCGATGCCGCTGGTGACGACGAGATGCAGCGATTGATTGAGAAGGATCTCCCGGCGCTTCAACCTTGAGACGTCCGCCTTGAGCCAGCCGCGTGCCACGTCATCGTCGGCGATCTGGTTCAGATTGCGTAACCGGTCGGTAACGCGCGTCATCCGGGCAATCAGGATGGACACCAACGCGGCAATCGCGGTTAGCAGGAATGACGGCGCCACCGCGTGCGAGATCATGGTCGAAAGCTGGTCCGCGTTAATCTGAGACATCTGCCACTTCTTTCCTGATACCGGAACCTGCCGTAGCCCCCACATCCGCGCGGGTCGCGGCGAGCCAAGCCGCCAGTTCACGCTGTTAGGGAACAGCATTCACGGCTCGCGCGGCGACGATAGCCAGGGTCAGCAAGGAAATGGCGCTTTCGAGCATAGTTAGCATTTTGGCCCGCCGGCTTAGCGGCAGGACATCTGTAGGGCTGAAGGCGGTCGCCGTGTTGTAGGCCAGAGAGAGGTAGTCAAAGAAGAATGGCCGCCAACCCGGTGAAGCAACGTCCGGCGTCGCCGCTTGCGGAAAGAGCCAGTCAGGCAGGTTGTCCCCACTCTTCCGCGCAGCGGGGCCGCCGCTATCAATCTGCCAATAAAGCAACGCGAAGGCTAGGACATTGGTAACCCAGATGGCGAGCGAGGACGACAACAGCGTGACCGCGCGCGTTTCTGGAGGGCCCAAGCTTAAGACACCGATCATGTCCGCAAGCTCAAGGGCGGTGTTGACGACATAGGCGCCGGCAAACACGAGGATCACTGCTCTCTCGGCGTGCAACCAAAAGTGGATATCCCCGATCGGAAAGGTGACGGCGGCCATCGGCACCAGGACCGCCAATGCGACCACATACGATACCCAGACCGGCATGATTTGGACATGACGCGGCAACACCGCAAGCAGCACCAGCACCGCGACAATGGCTAGGGCCGGGCCCCAGCGCGGTTCAGGTCGTGTTAGTGCTGCAGCATTCGCCATGCGTATTTTCTCGGCTCGAGGCAATTGCGGATCTCGTTGTTGCCGAGATCGAGTCCTCTGCAATGCTTTATGATGTCTGCGCCGCAGTCTTTGGCAAGTACCGTGATGGCATCGGCGTAGCTGATCGTTTGCGCCCGCCCAACGTTGGCGAGCGCAAGTGAAGCCATCAGGATCGCACCGCCGAGAACACCAACTTTGATTGCCATAGCGTACTCCCTTTGATTGTGTTCGTTCTAGTTCTTGGACTCTTAGTTTTGCGGAAAGATCTGCTTCCGGCAGCGGCCGCTTGTCCAACTTGCGTTAGCAGCAACAGTAGGGTGGCCGTGCGAAGCGATGCAGCGAAGCGAGGATGTATGTCGACCAAGGCTCCATCTGTGTGGCCGACTCTGCCGGCCACACAGGCATCATAGGCTCGCATCACAAACCATTGGCAACCTACGCTTAATAGCACGGCGGGTAAGGATAATATCCGCAGTAGGGCGGATATGCGTATGGGGCGGCGGCGGCACCGACGGCAGCGCCAACAGCGGCCCCGGCAACTGCGGCTCCCGCGACAGCGCCAGCACCATACCAAGCGCCGTGATAGACAGGGGCATGCCAGTAAGCGCCGCCGCCGTAGCCGCCCACATGGGCGAATCCACCGCCGCGCGGTCCACGAACCGCGAACGCATCAATGAAAAGAGCTGCCGGACCGCTCGCGCTGTTGAGACTGCCTTCCAGAACGGCAACGTCGAACGTCAGTGTGTTTCCCTCAAGTTTCGGAGCTTTGAGCGTGACGACGGCGTCGTTCACCTCCGAGCCGTCGCCCCCAAGAACAGAGACGGTCGCGTTCGGAGGGTCAATCGCGAAGTTATCCTTGCCCTCACCCCACTGCATAATGAATTGCTCGGTCGAAACATGGCCTGCGGCGCGCACGGGACGATCTGCAAAGACGATCGAGGTTTTCGAAACGCCCGTCAGGACAAGCTTGCCGCCTTCGAGCGTGGCGCCCTGCGCATTGAGGACGGCCAGGGACGGGATCGGACCGGTCGGAGTAGCCGCGCCGATGGTCTTCTCCAGCGGGACATGCGGCTTCTTGGTTGTATCCTGGGCGACGGCCCCGGTGGTTGCTAGGGCCAAACTGCCGGCGAAGGCTATCGTACCTGTGATGCGACTGATGTTCATAGAATTGTCCTCCCTTTGAGTTTAAGAAAATCCGGACGCACGTACACGCCGGCTCTAGTTTTCCGGAAAGATCTGCTTCCAGTCGGCCTTCATGTCGACGACCGTCCATTTGTTGATGGCTGCGGCATCGAGCGCCTTATCCAGATGCCCGAAGTCGCTCATTCGGTCGTAGGCATATTCGCGCTCAGCATCGGTGTGATGAACGATCAGGCCGAATCGAGGCCCGTCGGCGAGGGTCGTCCATTGCAGCATTTCGAGGTCGCCGTCCGAATTGCCGAACGCGGCGATGGGCCTGCGGCCGATATGGTCGTTGATCGCAACCGGCTTGCCGGCCTTGTCGTCGATGAAGTTGACCTCAGGCAGCCGAAACAGCGTCGGCGCGCCGTCCTTCATTTCGAACTGCGTCTTGATCGAGGAACCGACGACTTGCTCAGGCGGAATGCCATAGACCTTTTCGGTCCAAGGGCGCATGAGCTCGATGCCGCCGCCGGAGACGATGTAGGTCTTGAAGCCGTTGGCGCGCAGATAGGCGAGAAGTTCGAGCATCGGTTGGTAGACCAGCTCTGTATAAGGCTTCTTGAAGCGCGGATCGCGCGCGGTGGCGATCCACTCCGACGCGATCTTCTGGAACTCCTCGGTGGTCATGCCGGCATGCGTCGCCATGATGAGCTCCAGCAAGCCCTTTTGCCCGGCGGCTGCAAGCGCCTTCATGTCGCCTTCGAGCACCGCCTGAAACGGCTGGGTTGTCGCCCATTCCGGATGATTTGGCGCCTCAGCTTTGACCCGGTCGAGGGCGAAGGCAAGCTGGACGTACATCGGATGCTCGGTCCACAGCGTGCCGTCATTGTCGAACACCGCGATGCGTTCGGGCTCCGGCACAAAGTCGGGCGAGTCTTCCTTGCTGACCTTCTCGACGAACTGGACGATCGCGGCCTTCGGCGCCGTCTCGTTCCAGGAAGGCAACGGATCGGACTGAGCGAAGGCAACAGCGGGAGTCAGGGTAACCGCGAGGAGCATTGCGGCTGCGCGCGCGGCCGCTTGGAGATCACGTGGCGCAAACATTGGGTTTCTCCAGAGTTTCGAGGGGTGACGAAACCAGCGCAGAGGCCCGGCTGAGCCGGGCCTCTGCAGAGAGGTCGGTCAGTTGCCGGTTGGCATTGTTATGGTAACGCCGTCCTTCGCGAGTTGTTCGCGCGCCCACTGGAACCGCTCGTAGCTCGAGATCGTGACTGGTCCCGTATAGGTGAGGCTCTGCGGTTTGCGGGGTGGATATTCGGCATAGGTCTTCATCAGCCTGTTTACGCCCTCCGAGATCGTGACCATCGTCCACGTCCGCTCAGTAAAGTTGTTCATAAAGAGGTCGTAGCGCTCCTGCGGGTCCTGCCAGAGGTCGAAAACCTGAGGCACCGTGGCGACATACTTCTCAGCGCCCTTCCAGCCGAGATTTGTGTCAACGGCTAGCCCGCCGGTCGACGCGCCATCGTCGCCACGCAGGTTAAAGACGGCCTTGTAGTTGCCGACACGGGCGGCACCGGGCGAGAGCTCGTTCTCGGTGAAGTAGAACCATTCCTTGCGGGGAGATGGGCCGGCCCCGGTCAGGACCGGCGTCATATCCATGCTGTCGAAGACAATCGGCTTGTCCTCGCGGTCCTTGGTCGGCAACGGCACCTTGGCTGCCGACGCAAAGGTCGCCATCAGGTCGAGACCACCGATGATTTCATGATTTTTCGAGCCGGGCTTGGTCTTGCCCGGCCAGACAGCGATCGCGGGAACGCGATTGCCGCCCTCACGCACCGTGCCCTTTGTTCCACGGAACGGCGTGTAGCCAGCGTCCGGATAGACGTCCTGCCAGGCGCCGTTATCGGTCGTGTAGAAAACCAGCGTGTTTTTGTCCATGCCGGTCTCACGCAGCTTGTCCATGATACGGCCGATGCGGGTGTCGAGCTCGACGACCGAGTCGGCGTATTTCGACTTCGACAGCGATTTGTGCTCGAACTCCGGCGCCGGCATGTTCGGCTGGTGAACCTTCATGAAGTTCACGTTGATGAAGAACGGTTGGTCAGGCGCCTTGGCTGCATCGTCAAGGAACTCGATAGCCGCCTTCTCGACATAGCTGTCGAAGAAGGGAATACCGACAACACCTTCCTTGCCGTCGATCACTGGCGTGTCGACGTATTGGCCGTTGACTTTGAAGTCTTCCTTGGCCGTTTCGCCGGCATTGCCGGACAGCGCACCTTTGGTGACCTTCTGGAACATCGTTCGCAACGCAGGATCCATGTCGGGGAACCAGGTCGGATCGGCATAGGTGTAGGCGTTTAAATGATAGAGCCCGGCATATTTCATCACGTCGTAGCCCTGCGCATTGGGCAGCGCGTAGTCGGCCTCGCCGAGGTGCCATTTGCCGGTGAAGTAGGTTTTGTATCCGCCCTGCTTCAGCACCGAGGCCAGCGTCCATTCAGCCGCCGGCAGGCCGCCGCCCTGACCCTGGAAGGCCACAGTCGTCATGCCGCTGCGGTTCGGAATGCGGCCCGTCTGCATTGCCGCGCGGCCGGGCGTGCAGCTCGGCTGGGCGTAGAACGAAAAGAAAGTCATCCCCTCTGCCGCCAACTTGTCGATGCTCGGCGTCGGCATGCCGCGCCCTTCGCCGCCGCCATAGGGGCCAAGGTCGCCATAGCCCGTGTCGTCCGAAACGATGAACAGGATGTTGGGTCTTTGCGCGTCCTGCGCGAGCACGGGCGACGCAAGTCCGGCCCAAAGAACGACGGTAGTGGTCAAAGTTCCGATGCCGTACTTAAGAATTTTGCGACTCATGTTTACCTCCTCTGCTGAACTCGTGAATGCTTTTTCTTTGAAGTTGAGAGATGATGACGCAACGAACCCCGGCTGGCCGATCTCAATTTGCGATCGGCCAGCCAGACAAACTCTACTGACCTGCGCGTTGCTTGACCGCTGCCTCGATTTGCGCCTTCACAGCGTCGAGGTTGAAGCTTGCGCCCTTCTGTAGCGGAGGATATTCGATCGCGGTCTGAGCGAGGGCAGCTACCTGCTGTTGGACGAACACGAACCGCCAGAATTCATACACGAACCAGCCCATGAAAGAGCCCTGCGCGCCGTCCAAAGTCCCGTTTTCCGGATCGCCAAAGCGCTCGAAAGGGTCCAGGCGCAGATTTGTCAGGGTGGGCGCGTTGAGCTGGTTCTTGACGCCGATCCAACCGTGGGGCTGGTCAATGAAGCGATACTTGTAGTCGCCTATCCGCACCGCTCCGAGAGTGCTTTCGCCGAAATAAAAGACTTCCTGCCGGGCCGAGGGTCCTTTGCCGGTGACCAAGTCCAGCTGGTTGTAACTGTCGAGATGGTTTTTGTAGGTCTTGTCGCCGACAGTTTTGCCCTTCAGCAGTTCGTCTTTGACGTTCGGATTTCCGGCAGCGGCAACCAAAGTGGGGAACCAATCAAGGCCGGAGACGATGCCATTTTCGACCTTGCCCGCAGGCACTTTGCCGGGCCAGCGTATCATCGCGGGGGCGCGGAAGCCCCCTTCATAGACGGTGCCTTTTTGCCCTTTGAACGGGGTGTTGCCGCCATCGGGCCAGGTGAAGGTTTCGGTCCCATTGTCGGTGGTGAACACGACTATCGTGTTGTCGTCCACGCCCATGTCCTTCAGCTTTTGCATGGTCGCGCCGACGATGTCATCGAGCTGGGCCATGCCCGCTTCCTGAAGCGACCATCCATTCTCAGAATTGCGCAAAGCCTCGTATTTGGGCGATAGATGGGTCACGATATGCATGCGCGTTGGATTGAGCCACAGGAAGAACGGCTTGTTGTCCGCCTTCGCCTTGTCCAGGAACTTGAACGCGACGTCGCGGATTTCTTCATCCACGGTTTCCATCCGGTCCGGATAGAGAGTGCCGGCGTCCTCGATCTTCTGCTTGCCGATCTTACCCCAGCGCGGGTCTACCGTTGGATCGTCCGTTTCGGTCGCAAAGCTGTGGACCATGTTGCGGGGGCCGACCTTGTCCAGCAACTCCTGCGGGTAGCCCGGGTGCGACGGGTCTTCCATGGCGTCGAGGTGATAGAGATAGCCGAAGAACTCGTCGAAGCCGTGGACCGTGGGCAAGTACTCGTTGCGGTCGCCGAGATGGTTCTTGCCGAACTGCCCCGTGACATACCCCAAGTCCTTGAGCGCCGTCGCGATGGTCATTGCTTCCGCCGGCATGCCGACAGTCGCCCCGGCCTGGCCAACAGTGGTCAGGCCGGTTCGAATTGGAAGTTGGCCCATAACAAACGCTGCGCGACCAGCCGTGCAACTGGCCTCGGCGTAGTAGTCGGTGAACAGCGTGCCCTCGGCGGCGATCTTGTCGAGGTTCGGCGTGCGCCCGGCCATCATGCCGCGGTGATAGGCGCCGATGTTCCAGATGCCGACGTCGTCCGCCATAATGACCACGATGTTGGGTTTCTGCGCGTCTTGCGCATAGGCAACCGACGCCAGCCCGCCGCAAAGTGCGATGGCGGCGGCCCAAGTCGCGATGCCGTAAGAAGAGAATCCAAGTCGCATGTTCAGCTCCTCCTGCTGGGAAAATCTCGCCAATAGAATGCGCATAGTCTTTTTGATGGTGCCAGTATCAGTATGTAAGTTACGTAGTCGGACTGTTCTTGCCGAAGCTGTATCTGCCCATGGCCGAGGATTGACGCGCTTGTGGCAGGACGATCCCCAAGAGCCCGCAATGCCTTCCCGATCCACGTCCTCTGCCCACAGCGCGGACCCATTCCCTCGCGGAAGCAGTCCACGAGTACACGGGCAAGAGATTGGCGAGAATGACAGGACCGGCCGCCTTTGGCCGATACTGACTTGATGCTGGTGTGCTCGCCGGCCGACTACTTGACAAGATCGAGTTCGCTCGACCGCCTTGGGTGCCCCATTGCTCTGGCGAAAGGCATGTACATAACTGAGCTCGGCCAGGACCTGGCCCGCGCTCGGCCAACCTGGCGGCCCGGTGTTCCAGGACAATCCGAGTCGATGCCGCGCACCCGTGACACCCGAAGTTGAATGCGAAAAACGCGGATTCCGCTTCCGCTCTGGCGGGGCTAAATAGGGGAACGTCCTTTCAGCATACCAACGAGCGCCTTCCCGTCCGTATAATACGGATCCCCACCGCCGTTGCGGCCGTCTTTGGTGGCGCCTATTCCGGAAATCTCGTAACTGGAGGAAAGCTGTCCGGCTGCCGTCAGGTCGCTGATGACCAGATCGCGTTCCGCGTCGACATCGGGGCCTATGTGGTGGGTGATTTGGCCGGTGTCATGGCTAAGTCCGACGCCGCGATCGAAACTGGCCGAACCCAGCCAAAGCGGACGGCCATCGCTGCCCAATTTCCTGGTCAGCCAGAAACGGACATGATTGCGCTGGTCCGCGCTGTCTCCGACCGGTTTTTCGAAAGCCAGGTCTTGCTTCCTTCCCTCAAAAAGCAAGGCGCTGACAGGAGCATCCAGATCGGGTCGGTGGAGCACGACGCTGAGACCGATATCGATGGAAGAACGAAGCGTGATGGGGTCGGCGGGGTCCCAGTCGGCTGCCACGAATGCACGAATGACCTCTTCCTTTGTTCCGACGAGCCCGACGTTGATCGGATCGCCCGGGATATCCTGCTCGGTATGCGTGAGCATGCTGCCGAAGTCCGATACGCGTGAGGCATCTCGAAACACCCAGATTTCCGGCACGACAAAATAGGCGAGGAGCAAATAGATGATGGCCAGAGCTAGTACGACCGATGTGGCAGTCCGTGTTTTGGTTCGACGCGGCATGAACAATTCCATCCTTCGATGCGCAACGGTCTTCGATCAGCTCAATAGCAGGTGGCTAAAGTGTGTAACCGCAAGCCCGACGAGGGGGTGTTTATGTCGCCCGCAGCGAGATCGGAAGCCGCCAGTAGGGGGCTCCGTCCTGTTGGTCATTTTGCGATCCTTTGCCGCATTCCCAGCGAAGGTTTGCTTCACCTCCCGTGAACTTTGGCGGATTAATTGACGGGGCGGAACGTAACTAACTGTATTCTACTCGGAGAATTAAGCGCGGCAGGCCCACGAAGTCAGCAATCGACGTCTCTCCGATAGCGGATGGAGGGGTCACGCAGAAGCAGTTTGAGCTGGCACGTGTGCGCTCTAGAAAGAGCGCGAGTATCCGAGAGCGAAGCCGACGGTGTCGGGATGCCAATCCTTCCAATTGTATTGGATCTTGCTCGAGATCGAATTGTGATCATCCACCTTGAAGGTAACGCCGGTCGCAAGTTGCGGCGTCAAATAGTCGTCACTGGATTCGAACGCATCACGGTATCGAAAGGCAACCGCATTCCAGGTTACTTTCTCACTGAGCTTCAGGTCCGCTGCTGCGCGCAGCACGTAGTAGGCAATGTCACTGCCATCGCCGGATACCTGCAAACGATCGCCAATTCCCACGCTGCCGATCACCGAGAGGAAGTCGTTGAAGCGAAGACGGTAGCCCACCGTGGCTTCGAGGTTGGCGGTTGCCGAGTCGCTAAAGGCCTTATTGGAATATTGGGCCGAGGCACCCAAAATGACTCCGGTATCGAAGGTGTGTGAGGCACTGACTTCAAATTGGGTGCTCTGCGGTTCGCCCAGGTTTTGCTGATCGCGATCAGACGTAAGCGATACACCGATGGAACTGCTGTCGGCCATCGCGTCAGAAGTCACAACCACCATAGCTAGGGCGATCAAAAGCGGGATTACATGGGTTGTCGACACCGCGTCTGCTTGGGGTGCGCTCCTCACTGAAAATCCTAGCATACTACGTCCCCTTGCGCCTGCCGAACACTGATCCGTTCAGTGGTGGAACCCGTTTGTCGTCGTCTCGGGAAGGGAGACAATGCCGCATACCGACTTGTAGTCATGGTTCTGGGTCAGTCCCTTCAGGAGGCCCGCGATCCCTCAGATCCTTGGCCCGCACTTTGTCGAGTTTGCCGAAATCGGTCATGATGCTTACCAGGACGCTGCCCGTCCAACCGAATGTGAACAACCCCGACATCGCTATGATGGGTCCGACCAAACGCCATCGATCAGGCAAACTAATGCTGCCCTCGCCGAGCGTCGTATAGCCTCCAGGACGTAGTAGTAGCTGTCACGCATTGACGGAATTAATCCGGCCAAAAATATAGGGATGGCCCAGAGGAACGTTTCGGCGAAATGCAAGGCTGCCAGAGACCCGATCGTGATGGCAAGCAACAGGTTGAGGCGCCAATATGCCTGGTGTCATTCACCTGAACCCAAGACTCGCTGAAGCGCTGATTGATTGTCCGAATTCCCGCGCCGTGGACGAAAATTATGACAATCATTATCAACGTGCCGAACAATTTCCAAAACCGGCTTGGGAGCTGCCCCTTCGTCCATCGAGTTGTCTTTCTAGCCTAATGAATGCGAGTTCGATTGCTTGAAGGAAGCATTCTCGTGGGGATTTGGCCGTAGTTGCCAGTGCGGCCAGCCCGCGAAGCTATTTGACCAACCCAATATTGAGCAATTGAACCCGACGGTTGTCCGCTGCCTTCGGATTGGCGGGGTCGACCGGCATCTCTGATCCCACTCCGATTGAGAACAAGCGATTCGGTGCCACCGAAAAGGTCGTCCCCAGAATTCCGCCGCGCTTCTGCCTAGCAATAGTACATACCAAGCGCGCAGCGCCGTACCGTGCGCCGCGCTACGCCAGCCACGCTGAACGGCATGACCGGCCGCCCGCGGGAACATCAGCACCGGTCTTCCAGAGGCTGAACTGGATGCTTTGAGCGGCAATCACTTACCGCAGTCATTGAGCCTTCGCCTGAAGATCGAGCGAGCGGATGGAGAACCATCCGCTCGATTCGACTGTTTTCTTCTATTGCACCAGTTCGATCTCGCCCGGTCGCCAGGTCTTGTCGAACCACGGTTCCAACGGTCCGTAGAGGCGCAGGAGCATGAACCAGCCCTTGCCCGGAATCGTCTGCACCCAGTTGTTCTCCATTCCCTCGGGGGCCTTGGGTCCGAAGTAGACATCCACCGAACCATCCGAATTGGTCTTGACGCCCTTGCTCTGGCTGCTGACGCTCGGGGCCTGTTGGTCGGTCTGCACCATCGAGCGGGTCTGGTTGTCGTAGACGATGACCGACCAGAAATCCTTGACCGGGATATTTGGAGGCAGGCGCAACTTATAGTTCTTGCCGCCATCGAAGGGATTGCCTTTCGCATCCTGAACCGACCAGGGATATTGCGAGCCCTGGCCGACCATCTTCTCCTCCATCGCCGGTGTCACGGCAACGGCAAAGTAGTAAAAGAAAACGGCGCCATCCAGGTTGCTGACTCCGGGCGCTGACTCAAACTTGTAGCCGCCCAAAAACGGCAGGCGCCACGCACTGTCCGGATAGAAATACGCATCCTTCGGGCGAATCTTGAAGGCGATCGTCCGCGCCGTCACGGCGCCGATGTTGGCGGCGTCGGTAAGGATCTTCTTCATCCGCTCGTCGGGATTGAAGGGCTGGCCCTTGACGATGCCGATCGAGGCGAACAGGCCCAAGGTGGTGGGATCGGAACCGTCCGCCGGCTCTTCCTGGATGACCTGGTTCAACAGGCTCCAGAACGAGTAGTCGCCCGGTGAGACGAAGTTCGATGGAATTCCGGAGGCATTGATCGATTTCATCGGCGGCGGGTTGGCAGCTTCGGCCAATGGATAGATACGCAGGTTCTTCTTGACCGAATCGACCCCGGGTTGGGTGGAACCGTCAACAACGAAGGCGCGAAAGACGAGGTAGCTGCCGAAGGTGCTCGGCCGCAAAACGTGATACCCCGATGGTATGTCGCCCTTGAACCCAGGCGGCAACAGGAGGTACTTGCCGCCCTCGCCCTTGTCGGCCCCGGTGATGCCGATGTCGGCCACCCACTTGTACCAGAAGTCGTCGACCGTCCCGAGCACCTTCGGCGGAATCTCGGCCACCAACGGTCCCTTGCTCGTGTCGACCCACATGAAGTTGTAGATCGTGTTGTCGTTGAACGTCAGCGCGACGGTCTTCGAATCAGCCAGATTTTCCCAGATCACGTTGGTCTGATTATCTGGTCCGAACTTGCGGAGCGACTCGCGCATACCCGCCTGATTGACGATCGGAATCGCCAGCAGATAAGCCTGCAGCGCGCGCGAACGGTCCAGATTGTCGTAGATTTTGTCAACGGTATCGGCCGACGGGTAGCCGTAATTGAGATTCAGCGTCCCGATCGAGGACTCGATCTCGTCCGGCACGGCGACGCCCGATGCGAAAGGCGTTGTCATCTTGTAGGTCTGTGTATCGGCGGAGGCGGCGCCCAAGCCCATCAGTACCATCGCGGCGGTGGCGAAAAGCAGTCTCGTCGTTCGTATCATTTGCTCTCTCCTCGTCGACATCCGACGCCACGCATCAGCATGTCGGGATAATTCATGGTTGGAATGACTATTGCGCCACAACCGCTGGCGGCTGCCAGGTGCCTTCGCCAGCCGGCAGGATCGAGGGCGCATCGGTCTTCGGCCAGTACAGGCGCATCACGAGATAGATCGTGCCATTGGGCGCAGGCAGCCAATTCGCTTCCTTGTCAGCGCCGGGGCTGTCCTTCTGGATATAGAGGGTGAGCGAGCCATCCTCGTTCTTCTTCATGCCCGGCACCATCGGCGAGTTGATGAGGTAGCGGTTGATCGGGTTCTTGATCAGGAGCTGGCTCTTGCCGTCATACATCGTTACCGACCAGAAGGAGTTCACCGGCGGGAGTTGCCCGGCGGGAAAGGTGAGAGTGTAGTTGCGCTTGCTGCCGTCGAGCGGCTCCCCGGTCGCATCCGTTCTGGTGAAGGGGTACATGGCCTCTGCCGCATCGTTGCCATAGAGGCCTGCCTTTGCAGCTCCGGCCCGCAGCAACCAATCGCCATTGTAGAAGGCCTCGTCGCCAAGAAGCGAGCTGACGTTCCAGCCGTTGATGGGCTTGTTTCCGCTGGCCAGCCATTTGTTGATTTTATCGTCACCTTGCTTCATGCCTATCAGCATTTCCGCCCTATGTTCGAGCGATAGATCCTTCAACTCGAAGGTCTTGCCGGGACCGATGCCAATCTTCGCCAGTTTCGCACGAATCTCCTTGTCTCTTGGCGTCTCGGGGACGAATTGCAGGGCCGCATCGAGATACTGGAAGAAGTTGTCCTTGATCCCGGCAGTGGTGGCAGGAAGGAACTCGATCGTAGGCGCGGCGGGCGGGGCGGGCTGCTTGAGGAAGGCGGAAAGCGGCTGCGACTTGTAGCCGGCCTGCACCTTTTCCACGTTCGGCATATCTTCGACGTTGATAAGCTGGGTCCGAAAGTTGGCGAACACGAAGGGGGTGGTCGAGGAAAAGACCTGGTTGATGCCGACGGGCTTCTCGCCTTTCCAGTCGGGTCCGACAACGAGGTAGGAACCCGGATCGTTCCCCGTAGCGCGGCTGCCGATGTAGCCGAAGTTGTAGGTATTGCCATCAATCAACTGTACCGAATAATAGCGCCCCTTCTCCACCGCCGGCACGGAGATCACCATCGGCTCGGCACGCAGGTCCAGCCACAGTATGGAGTATGGCGTGTCGCTGTTCGGCGTGATGATTGCCGTGTCCTCCGGGGTGGCGACATGGTGCATATTGTCGATCTCATTGAACGGCGCCTTGAATTGGCTGGACTTCGGGTCGACGGCGAATTCATTCATCACGGCATAGTTCATCACCAGCGGCAGACCGTAGATGAAACCTTCCTCGGCGATGTCCTTGGCCTCAATGATGCCGGGGTAGCTCTGCGCCATCAGGAGGCTTGGCCTCGCAATCGCGGCGCCAGCGGCGATCACCGCGGCTGAGCGAAGTAGATCTCGCTTCGTCAACATTTGTTGTACTCCTTATATTATATTCTTCGATCGAATTCGCGCGTTTCATAAATTTCGCGCCGGCAGGCGGCGCGGTCTTCTCATTTCTTCGGGAACAGAAGTGTAATTCCGGTGCGAAAGCCCCACCCGTCCGGGCCGCTGTCGGGGCTTTCAGCCCAGTAGCGGACGCCGGCGAAGAGGCTGATTGGCTGCTTGTCGACGACGACCAGCTTCGCGATCTGGAAGTTGATTGGAACCGACCATTCCTCGGTCTCCCAATTGTAGGTGCTCTCGGTGTTCAGCGTGAACGTCCAGGCATCCTTCGTCGTGTAGGAAACGAAGGGCTGCAGGAAGGTCGAGCTGATGTCGCCGCGATCGCTGTCGCCGGCGAACGACCAGATGTGGTTCGCCAACGCGCCGATGGTCCATCCATGGCTCTGCTTCAGCACAACGGCGGTCGGGCCTGCGCCCCATTTGCCGCCGCCGAGCAAGTCATCGGTCGCGGCAGGAACCAGAAAGACCGGGCCGACGCCCCAGACGATGCCGGACTCGGTCGGTTGGGACGGCGAGAAGAACAGGCTCTGGGTTATGTCGCCGAGACCAGACTGCTCGCCCGACGGGCCGGCTATGTCATTTTGCCAGATCACCGGCACGATAGTGCGCGAGATCATGTTCCAGTCGGCATTCAACGAGACGGGGATGACCGGCTGGATGTTGACATAGGCTTTCTCGCCGTCGTTCGGGCCGTAGCCGCTGTCGTAGTTGAACTGGAACGGCACGCTGATCAGCGAGGCGATCGGGTTCGACAGCTTCTTGGCGAGTTCCTGCGTGTCGTCCTGGGCCGACGCCGCGTCGCTGAACAACAACGCTGGAAACACCAAGGCTGTAACTTGCAGAACCCGAGTAGCAGATCGAATATCCATTGCCCCTCCATATCGGTGGGAAACGACATCGGGTGTCACCAAACGCCCCGGGTTTGCCATGCTTCGCAGATGTTAAACTCGACTGCGGAAACCGTGGCTCTGCCGCCGTGAATGTCGCCAACCGTTGCTGCATAGAGTAGGGCAGCCCATACTCTCTTAGGGCAAGTAGCGGATGTGTAACTTACGTGGGCAACTGTAGTCCGAACGGCAGCAATTGTCCTGTCAGGACGATGCAACCTAACCATGTAAAGGTCGGCAACGGTGAAGGTTTCCAATGCGGGCCGATATCGATCCCAGCCCCAACCCTCGCACCGCGGCCCGCATCGAAAAATCTTCACCATTCGAGACGCTCGGCTGCTAGCCAGGAGCCGTCGCTCAGGAAGATCAAGATTGTGACTATCCTGAAGTAAGCAGGGGATGGGTACCTGACCGGATCGTAGTCCCTACAAGATCGTACACGCCTTGCAGATTGAGGCCTCGAAGATCTCGCGGACATCAAGCTGACTGCCATTATGGCTGACTGTCCTAGTCCCGCTTGCAATTCTATCTGTAGTATACAGTTAATTACGTTCCCTAACGCAAAGCAATCGGCCAAGGTGACGAGTTCCTGCATGGATCGCTGCATGGACGAAATTAAAAGCAACCGGGAGAAATTACCATGGACCTCAAGATGCTTTGCACGGGCGCGGTGGCGCTTTCGATGTTGACCGGCGCCGCACTTGCCGAGCACGGCGGCGCCCTCGACGAGCCGACGAAAATGACGCCCTTCTACACCGCTGCCGACATGAAGACCTTAAAGTCGGAAGCCGACTTCAAGGCCGCGTGGACGGCGTCGAAAGACGAGGATCGCGCCACGATAACGCAGGAATGCGGCGACATAGCCACTGCCCAGAAGCATGGCGACTTCTGCACGATGGTTGGCCACCAGTAAACGCAGCCGGTTTGGTGAAGTCGGAGATGGCAGGCAGCATTGCCTGCCATTTTTCCGTGACCGGACCTTCTCCCTCAGCGCTCATGAGATTACTGGCGGGCGCGTTTAATTTTACCAACCATCAGAGAGTTCACCAAAGGCCAATACCAAGCACGCTAAAAGCGGCACACAATCCCTGGCGGCAAGAGGAGGAGCATTTGATCAGCTCGGTTTGCGATTTGAGGGGGCGTTCTCCGTGGCGTCCAATACTCGTCGCGATGGCCATGGGATCATTGGCTGTCGCTAGTGCATCAGCGCAGCAATCGAAGCCAAACATCCTCTTCATTCTCGCCGACAATTTCGGATACGGCGACATCGGGTTTATGGCGGCGGAGAACTGCGCGGGTCACCAACGCCTTGCATCGACCAACTCGCTGCCGAGGGTCTGCGGCTGACGCAGTTCCTTGTCGAGCCATCATGCACGCCATCCCGTGCTACCAGACCAGGTCCGCCGACATTCCCCTCGATACTCTACCAACTGGCTGCCCGCCGATGGCCGAGATGGATGGATGGGAAGTTGCCGTTCGACTCAACAGCCAGAACGAGCAGGTTGCGCCAACTACGGACATCGCCAAGCCACTACTCGGACGTCGCTTTTTGGGGGCCCACAGCGGACTAGCAGCCTCCGGCTGCCGATCTTCAAGAGCGGACATTCAGTCCGGTGCCAGTATTGTCGTGACCTGACCCGAAGCCGCCCTTCATCAGCCTATTTTGCTGCCCGATAGCTGACCTTCGCGGCAACCAGCACTGATGACCCTAGTCGGACATTCCCAGCTCAAATTTGCTCCCGGAAAGCGGACCTTCACCGGAACCAGCGGATTTGACCCAAACGAGCCATTCCGGCAGGTAAGCTCGAATGTCTTGAATGTGGTAGAATACGAAATTGGTCAACCGTCGCCGCATCAGCCATCAATGAACGCGCGGAAAGTAGCGATTTGCTGAGTACTGGTGAGGTCAGTTTCTTATCGGAACAACCAATACTATGATCCGCCGGGGCCAGGCCAACAATGGACCGCAAGCTTGCCGCGATTCTAGCCGCAGATGTAGTGGGCTATTCGACTCTGATGGAGCGCGACGAGGCCGGCACGTTCGAGCGCCTTCGTGCCGGACGCAAGGATCTGTTTGAGCCGGAGATTGCCCGCCATCACGGCCAGATTTTCAAGCTTATGGGCGACGGGATGCTCGCCGAATTTGGCAGCGTGGTGGACGCCGTGGAATGCGCCGTCTCGCTGCAGCGCGGGCTGGCGGAACGGAACGCCGTCGTTCCCGAGGACCAGCGGATCCGGGTCAGGATCGGGATCAATCTCGGCGAGGTGATCGTCGAGGGCGAGGACCGATATGGCGAGGGCGTCAATGTCGCGGCCAGGCTCCAGCAGCTGGCAGACCCGGGCGGCATCTGTGTCTCGGCAAAGGTCGCCAGGGAGGTTGAGAAGAAGCTGGCTTTCGGCTTTGAGCCGCTGGGCGAGCAGAAGGTGAAGAATATCGCCGAACCGGTGCAGGCCTTCCGCGTCATCCTTGAGGGACAAGCCCCACGCCAACCAGCGCGGTCATCGCCTCCGCGCTGGGTTTGGGCAGGAGCAGCGGTGCTCGCCCTTATTCTGGTTTTGGCCGGGACGACCTGGCGGTTCTGGCCGTCGGCGACAGTGAGCGACATGCCGAGGATTGCGGTCCTTCCCTTCGATGACATGAGTGCCGGCGCGGATCAGGGATATCTCAGCGACGCCGTCGCCGAGGGGATCATCACCGAGCTTTCGCGGAGCAAGACTTACGCCGTCATCGCCCGGAACTCGAGTTTCAGGTACCGCGGCCAGCCGATCGACGCCAGGCAGATTGGAGATGAACTCGGCGTCGACTACCTGCTCGAAGGCAGCCAGCAGAAGATTGGAGACCGGTTGAAAGTCACCGCCCAGTTGCTGAATGCGCATGACGGATCGCATGTCTGGGCCAACTCCTACAACCGGGAGATTGACGATCTTTTCGTTGTCCAGGAGGAAATCATCCGCACACTTGCGGATCGGGTCGGGCGGAGGATCGAGCGCCCCCTTCCAAAGAGCGACGCCGCGCAGGTCAGCGCGCTCCACTATCACCTGATGGGAATTGCCGAGATCAGAAAAGATTTCTCCGCCGCTGGGAACGCGCTGCTAAGGCAGTTCAGCCTCAAGGCGATCGAAGCGGATCCGGACTCCCAGTTCGGCTATATCGGGCTGGCCTGGTCCTATCGCCATGACGCGGTTTTCTGGCACAAGCAGGAAAATAACCCTGACGAGGCGTTGAAGCGCGCCGCCGAATACTCCGACAAGGCCATCCTGCTCGCTCCTGATGACGCTGAAGCGCATCATGTCCGCGCCAGAATTCATGCGGAAGCCGGCGAGGTGGAGCAGGCCCTTGTCCGGTACGATCAGGCGATAGCCCTGAACCCAAGCAATTCGGATACCCTCGTCAACAGTGCGGGCGTGCTGCTGAATGTTGGCCGCACCGACGAAGCTATCGATCGGATCAAGCAGGCTATGGGCATCGATCCTTTCCACCCTGACTGGTTCCACTGGGACATGGGCTGGGCGCTCTACGAAAAGAACGATTGCCGGGCTGCGCTGACGGCGATGCGGAAAATGTCCAGAATCCCGAGCGGCGCACACCGAATGCTTGCGGGGATCCACGCTTGTCTGGGAAACAAGCGGGAGGCAAAGGAAGCGCTTGCGGTTTTCCTCAAAGACTCGCCAGGCGACTCCATCAGCAAACAACGCAAGCAGTGGGAGAAGAATTACACCGCCCCCGGAAGCCTCGAGCGCTGGATCGAACACATGCGGTTCGCGGGCTTGCCGGAGTGACAGCTGCCCGTGCACGGCCCGCAGAAGACCGACTAGGCAGCTAAGGGTGAATGCTGGTTGCCCTCAAATGCCAGGAGGATTCGGGGAAGGCAATTGGGTCCGGGAAAGTCGGCAATGAGTCCGACTTGCGCCATAGTGCGCTCGACCCCGAACTTCTGGAACTGGCGCGACCCGGCCGGCGCACGATTCAGCTACTCTGACGGCCGAAGTGAGCGTCAAAGGACTGACTCGGGTGGAATGCCGCTGTTAGTTTCGTCCGTGGGAACGAGCAAGGAGCGCCAGAAGCCGTCATTCGAAGGGGCGAGGCTGAACGTCCGATGAGCACCCAACAAGCGGACATTTCGGCTAGGCGTTCAAGTCTTCAGCTCCCGTTTCAGCTCGTTGAGGAAACGCCAATCCGTTCCGTTTGCTAGGATCTGCTGCGGGCTCGACTTGATCATGCCCGTCTCCTGCAGGCGCAACGCATAGAAGCGGAGCGAATCCTCGGCATCGTATTCTCGCCACTTGTCGTGCGGGTTCTCTTTCAGCGTTGCCAGAGCGGAGTCATAGTTGGGCAGAAAGCCTCGATCGACCAGCGCCTGCGCCGCCAGTTCCGGGCTCGAGGCGCAGAAGTCGGCGGCCTTGAGGATGGCGCGCAAGACACGCTTGGTCGCCACCGGGTACTTGGTCACATAGTCCGTGCTGCCGGCAACCATGCAGCAGAAGTATTGCGACCACGGGCGGTCGACGGCGATGTTGACGACCGTGTGGCCGGGAAAATTCTTCTGAGCGCGAAGCTTGTGCGATATCGACGTATCGGTGAGGAACGCATCGACTTTCCCATCGATAAAGTCTTGCATAGGATCTGCAGTTTCTACCCATCGGTTATCGTGGACGGGATCGAGCCCGACATAATTGGCCATGAGGCTCGTCAAGATTTGCGGGTGGCCACCCATATTCCATACTCCCACCCGCTTGCCCCGCATATCGGTAACGGCAGGGACGCTGTTGTTGGCGATCAGTTCGAAGCACCCAGTATGCACACCGGTCAGCACCTTGATCGGTACGCCGGCCTCGATAGACTTGATGTGCATCGACGGCATGTTCATATCGAAATCCGTGTCGCCGCGAGCAAGCCACTGAGAATTGTCGACGCTGGTGTCGCCTGTCACATAGCGGACATCGGTGATACCGTCGGCACGCATCAGTTCTCCGGCCAGGAAGACGGCTGCCCAGCAGTAGGCTTCCCACTTTCCCAGACGGACGGTGGTCGTTTCTGGGGGCGGTTCCCCTGCTGCATTGGACGGGCGAATGTTGAATAGCGCCGCACTGCCGGCCGCCGACAGGCCAGCGAGGAAGGTGCGACGATCTTGGATGACTTGCATCGGAACGCTCCTTTTCCGAATTGGCGAAAAGATTCCGGCCAGGATCGAGCAAAAGCGATCCGAGCACAGACGGACAACCTCGGTGAGCGCGCACAGTGGTCTAAGGCTATGGAGCGCGCCCTTTTTAGGCGGAGTCTTGCGCTCTCTCGCTGCATGAGTGGTCCCGGCCAGCGATGAGTAATCATACTCCTAATCGGCGCTGCCAGCGAGGACAAAGGTGTTCCGCTAGGCTAGAGGCGGGCACATGCCTACCAGCCGGAATCGGCAATCTAGGCGGTTCAAGGGCGGCTCCGCATTCCGGCCGCCCGACGCAATCCCCGCAAAGACCGAATTGGGTCACGGAGCGCCGCTTCGGGAACGCGACGCTCCGCGTCGCTCTATAATTCGACTTGTTCAGAAATAGCCAATGCGTCGTCCACTTCAATGCCGAGGTAGCGGACGGTGCTCTCAAGCTTAGTGTGCCCGAGGAGCAGCTGCACGGCCCGGATGTTGCCGGTCTTCTTGTAAATCTGCGAAGCTTTCGTGCGCCTCATGGAATGTGTTCCATACCGCTTCGGGTCGAGCCCGATGCTCAAAACCCATTTGTCGACAATCCTTCCATACTGCCTGGTCGACATGTGCGGTTTCGCCCGGACGCGACTTGGGAACAAATAATCCGTTTCGGTGAGACCACGACGGGTTATCCAGGCGCCAACGGCGGCCCGGGTCTGCTCTGTGATCTCGAATTGTACCGGACGCCCCGTCTTCTCTGGACGATCACTGCGCGGTCGCGGACAGCGCCCGAAAGCGCAACGTTGCCGACCGTGATGGTGACCAGGTCGCAACCTCGAAGCTTGCTATCGATGGCGAGATTGAAGAGTGCCAGATCCCGTTCCGCGCCGGACACCTGCAGTCGTGTTCGAATACTCCAGACCTCGCGCGGTTTGAGAGGAGGCTTCTGACCGACGATGTAGCCTCTGTTCCTGTTAGGCATAGTTCTTCTCCCATGCCACCCTCCGCAGCCGCAGCGCTCAACGCAAGCAGGCGAAAGTAACAATGGGCTGAGAGCCGAAAGGGCCGGGCTCCCGATCGATCAACGCAGCGGGCCAGTAAATAGGCAATCGCGCCAATGCCGGACGTTCCGCTGGCTTCAGTGAACGTCCCGGTTCGACTCGATTTCAGTCCTTCGTTCCTCGAATCCCGTCTACCGCGCAAGTGGCGGTCGCCGCCGCCATAGCTGCAGAGCGGGGTGGTGTGCCCCATCGCTATCGCATCGGCCTTAGTTCGGTGGAGGTGCCGATTCCGTAGCTTGGCGGATTTGCGTCGGGACGGTGGAAGAACTCTGCGATGTCCCTGAGCTACTTCCAGGTCGTTGGAGCGGCGAGATCGACCTTGTTCCCTTTGCTTCTTTCTCGTACTCGTTCGCCGATTCCTGCAGGTAGTTTGCCGGGCCCCATTCGGCTCAGAGGATGGTGAGTTCGGTCGCCGAAGCCGATCCACTCGCCATCAAGACGCCCGACCACCAGATCAAAGCACGATTGGGTATCATCCCTCCAGCGACGAACTCCGTGCCCGGCGCCGACAGCTCGCGCCTATCGGGCGTCCGCATGCACAAGCTTGTGCAGCAGGCCCCTCGCCTCCGTCAGGTCAGGCGTATCGAGCCCTTCGCTGAATACCGCGTAGGCGGGTGCGAGCAGGTCTCGCGCCTCGCTCTCACGCCCGCGACCGGCCCAAAGTCGGGCAAGGCGGAGCGCGGCCCTCAGCTCGGCTAGTCTAGCACCCTGCTCGCGGGCGGCGGTCAGCGCCTGCTGGAACGCGCTTTCGGCAGCATCGACCCGCGGGTCCAACCGGGACACTAGCTCTCCTCTCGCGCTCAACAGCTCGGGCAGCTGATACTTGGAACCGGATCGGGCAAGCGTGTCGAACGCCTTCTCCAGGAGCGCGAGCCCCTCGCTTGCGTCGCCGCGCTCGCCGCAGGCGCGGGCCAGGGCGCAGAGATAGTAGGCCATTCCCATGTCCGCGCCGGTCCCGGCGATCGTCGAAATCCCCTCCTGCATATACCGGATACCCTCGTCTAGCTGCCCTAGACCGGAAAGCGCCCAGCCGAAGAAGACATTGGCCTGCCCAAGCAGCAGCGGCATGTGGAACTCGGTGCACACATGGATTGCTTTGTCCGCCCAGCGTCGTCCCTCGCCGGGCTCGCGTCGCATGAGGTGAACGACGCTAAAGGCCATTTGCGCTTGGGCCACGGTGACCGGATGCGAGTCGCGCTCGGCCAGGGTAATCGCTTCGCGCGACCGCCGGATCGCTTTGTCCGGTTTGCCGCATATGCAAAGCATCTGTGCCGAGAACGACCTGCAGCAGACGCCTGGATCGTGTCCGGTATAGCCCCAGGCAAGGTGACGATGGCGCTCGTAATCGTAGGTGGCTATGCCTCGTTTGGCGTGCGCGGTGCTGGTCCGGTACTCGCCGAGATAGAAATTGACGCCCCAGAGCTGGTGGTGCGCCTCCAGCAAGTAAGCTGAGTCCCCGGAAGCCTGTGCGAGCTCCATGCCGAGTGTCTGGCACTGCATGGCGAGAGTTTCGGCGGCGCGCAGGTGGCCAGAGATGGTGCGGCAAGCGCTCTCGCCTCGGACGGCGGCGAAGAGCTGGGATTTGTCCCCAAGCTGTTCGGCAAGTTCGCGCGCAGTCGAAAACGCATGCAGGACCTCAGGATCGCCCCAACCTTTGGCGGGGATCAGGGCAGAGCCCATGGCGGTCCATAGCGAAAGCTCTTGCCTCAAACGCGTCTCGGAAGCGGGAAGGGATGCAGCAAGCTCGAGCCCTTTGGCGAAGTGCGCCGCGGCCTCGCGGTTGGCAGACCTGGCCATCGCCCGCTGGCCGGCCGTCAGCCACCACGGCACCGCCTCGGCAGCCAGGTTGGCCAGCGTGTAGTGCTGCGCCACCGTCTCCGGTTCGGTCTCGGCGATGTCGGCGAATTCGGCTTCCAGCGCGGCGGCGATCCTTGCATGGATCTGCTGGCGGCGCCTCTTCAGCAGGCTCTGATAAGCGGTGTCGCGCACCAGCGCGTGCTTAAACGTATAGGTCGCGTCCGGCGGCGCGCCGCTTCGGAACACCAGCTCGGCTTGTTCCAGCTGGATGAGCGCATCATCGAGCCGCGCCTGGTCAGTACCGCTCACCGCCGCGAGCAGCCGACGCCGGAAGGCACGGCCGATGCAGGCGCCAATCTGGGCCGTCTCCTTGATCGGCGACAGTCGGTCGAGCCGCGCCATCAGTGAATCCTGCAGCGTCGAGGGGATTGCAAGCGCAGGCAGCGGCCCGACGGCCAGGTAGCGATCGTCGACCTCGACCAGCAGCCCGGAATCGAGCACCGTCCGCGTCAATTCCTCGACGAACAGAGGCACGCCGTCGGTGTTGGTAAGGATACGGTGGGTAATGTCAGGCGGCAGGTTCTTGCCGCCCGCCACTCGCTTGATGATAGCTGTGCCGTGCTCCTGTTCAAGCCGTCCAAGCGACAACACGGCGGCGTGCGCCAGCCCTCTCCACTGAGGCTCGAACTCCGGTCGCGCCGTAACAACCAGCAAGGCAGGCAGGCCGGCGATTCGCTCAACCAGCGTCTCCAGCCATTCGGCCGTCGTCGGGTCGATCCAGTGCGCGTCTTCGGCCAACACGAGCACCGGAGCGTTCGCCGCGGGCGCCTCGACCAATCGCTCCAGCGCCACGAGCGTGCGCGCCCGGAGCGCCGGCGCCGGCAGCCTCGGTGATTGGTAGCGTCCACCTGGATCAATAGACAGCAGCATCGCCAAAAGTGGCAGCGTCTCGCCGACCTCCACGCCGGCCCGGCCGAGCAACGCCTCAATTTTGTTGAGCTTGATGTCGGCGCTGTCGTCACGCACAAATCCGGCCGCACGTTCGAGCTGCGCGATGAGCGGATGCAGCGCGCTGTTGGCGTGATAGGCCGAGCAGAAATAGCGCTGCTCGCTATGTGGCTCCGCGGCGAGCCTCTCCGCGAGCGCCGCTACCAGGCGCGACTTGCCGATGCCGGCCTCGCCGCTCAACAGCACGACTTGGCCCTTGCCCGATCTTGCCTGATGCCAGCGCTCGATCAGGAAGCTGAGCTCTTCCTCGCGGCCGACCAGCGGCGTCAACACGGCGTGCCGCGCTTCGAAACGGCCCTCGACGGCCGTTTCGCCGACGATGCGCCAGCACCGAACCGCGGCGGCGAAGCCCTTCAACTCACGTTCGCCGAGATTCACTGTGACGAACAGGCCCGCCACCAACCTCTGAGTAGCGTCGGCAACCACCACCGCGTCCGGCTCGGCGAGCGTCTGCAGACGCGCCGCGAGGTTGGGTGTGTCTCCGACCACCGCCTCTTCTTGCGCCGCTCCTTCGCCGACCAGGTCGCCGACGACCACCAGTCCCGTGGCGATGCCGACGCGCGCCGAGAGCCGCTTGCCGCCGGGCTCGGTCAGGCCGGCGGTGGTGAGAGCCGCCGCGAGACCTGCGCGTACCGCGCGCTCGGCGTCGTCCTCATGTGCCTGCGGCCAGCCGAAATAGGCGAGCACCCCGTCTCCCATCAGCTTAGCGACGCGTCCCTCGTAGCGCGCGATCTCGCGTGACACCGCCCGCTGGTAGGCGAGGATCACTTCGCGCGTGTCCTCCGGATCTAGCCGCTGCGACAGCTCGGTCGAGCCGACGAGGTCGACGAACATGACGGTGAGTTGCCTTCGCTCGGCCCGCGGCGCCACGGCGTCTTCGGCAGGCGTGGCCGGGGTCCATTGCTGCGCAAGCGGTGCACCTGATGCCGGCGTGCCCGCATCTGCCGCGAGCGCGGCGATGGCGCTGAGCAGCTTGCGCCGATGTCCGACGGACCTCACGCCGATCGCCGCCAAGTCATGGGCCGTGAGATCTGGAAGCACCGTTGCGTCGATGTCATTGTCGCGGAAGGCCGCTGCGTACTCGCCCAGCCCAAGACCCGTCAGCCATTCCGCGATATCCACGCCCCTTCTCCCGGACCGGCAGCGATGGAACAGAGCAGGCACTATATCCCAAAATGCCGCGAAGGTCGCAGCTGACTCGCACGCTTCGGGCTGCATTTAGTGAATGTCGGCTTTGGGGTCCCGTTGCAGACCTTCGCTTTGGTCCAGGCAACGACAGCAGCGGGTCATGGGCGTGAATTCGGCAGCGGTGAACGAACTTCCGCAAGGGGTCGCATCAGGTCGTAGCGCGAACGGCAGGTTTGGAGAAGCGACATGAAAGTCAGCAAATGGCGCAATCAAGGCGACCCGTGGGTCAGCCGCGTCATGCCGGCGAGAGCGTTAAAGGACCGGATAGGGTGAACTTCCGCGAGAACGGCTTGATTTGACACCCCTCTCGATCAGGTCTTGCATACCGAATCTCGTGTGCATGACGCACACGGCACGAAGCTAAGGAGGAAGCGATGAAAACGACTATTCGCACCCTCGCATTGGGTGTTGGTGTCGCGGTAGAGAGCGCTTGTTTCGCGACGTTCCCGACGACCGTGTTCGCACAGGACCACTCCCACGACGCTGTGGGCTTCGAAGGGACAGTTCTGTTGAAGACGACGGTAACAGCTACCGATCAACCGTTGACTCTCCCGCAGACTGATAAGCCGGAAATAACGTCAATGCTCTTAACAATTCAGCCGAACGGTCACAGCAATCTTCATAAACATCCAGTTCCGATCATCGCCTATGTATTGGAAGGAAGTTGGAAACTCGAGTGGAGGGCGTTTCAAGGACCTATAAGGCTGGGGAGGCTGTAGTGGAGCCGATGAACAGCCCCATGCAGGCCTTCAATCCTGGCAGCGCCCCCACGAAGCTCTTGGTCGTCATGATCGGAGAGGAAGGCAAACCCAACTCCATTGCCGTCGAATAGGCCATTCCAGAACGCGGTAGCTACACCCACCTCTTCTGGTAAGGACCGCGAACGGCCGGCTTCTCCGCTCCTCTGCCTCGATCAGGCGGCGAATAGGCGCGCGCACCTTTTTTCCTTCGATCTAAAGCACACTGACCCACCACCCGCAGAAGAGGCGTCGCACGTATCAGCCAACTCTCACCATGCCCAGGAGGCGTGGAACGACTGGATAGGGTCGATTCAGGCGGTACAGCGAACGACCGGTTTGGAGAAGCGCCAGGAACGGCAGCTCATGGCGCAACCGCGACCTCCGGCGTGGCCACCGGTAAGGCTGCTTTCAGGCGGTGGCAAAGCTAACCTCAACGGCCGACACTGGGGGCTTTGTTGCCATCGCAATGAAGGTTACCGATGGGTCATAGAGGAGCCCGCAGCCGTTCTCGTTCTTCAGCTTTCACGCATCCTCCGTTGGCAGCTATTGAAGCTCGATCCACGCTGGCGCATGATCGCTTGGCTTCTCCCACCCTCGCAACTCCACGTCCACCCCCGCTCCGCGGAGCTTGTGTAGCAGCGACGGACTCACCAGCAGATGGTCCATACGCAGGCCCGAACTCCTATCGTAGCCGCTCCCATACGAGAAATTCCAATAAGTGTAGATGCCCTTCTCCGGATGGATGTGCCGAACCGCATCGATCCATCCATCTTCAAGCATCTCGGCATAGGCTTGCCGGCTCTCCGGGAAGTAAACCGCATCGCCCAGCCAGCGTCGCGGCGCGACCGCATCGATCGGAGTGGGGACGACGTTGTAGTCTCCACACAGCACAGCCGGCGCTCCCGCTTTGAGCAGGTCTTGGCCGTAGCTGATCAGGCGGTCGAACCAGCGCAGCTTGTAATCGAACTTGGGGCCAGGCGCCGGATTCCCATTCGGGAGGTAGAGACAGCCGACAACGAGCGCGTTCACGTCGGCTTCGATGTAGCGGCTGTGGGTGTCATCAGGATCGCCGGGCAAGCCGCGCCGGCGTTCGACCGGGTCCGTCCCTCGACTTAGGATGGCCACTCCGTTGTAGGATTTCTGGCCATGCCAGATGGCGCCGTACCCTGCCTCGCGGATGGCCTCGATCGGAAACTTCTCATCGGACGTTTTCAGTTCCTGGAGGCAGACAATGTCGTAGTTGGTAGCCGCGAGCCACTTGAGGAGCACGGGCAGCCGACCATTGACGCCGTTCACATTGAAGGTAGCGATGCGAACCATCTGCCCTCGTGGCCGTAATCACTTCTTGCCCAACTTGTTCTCGACCTTCTTGCGACTGTTGCCGACCAATTTCACCGCAGACTTGACGTCAGTCTTGCTGGCCCCAGTCTTGCCCGCCTCGTACTTCACCTCATGGTCCTGCCCGCCAGCGACCTTTGCGCGATCCTGGCTGCGCCCGCGAGTTGTTTGAGTAGCCATTTCTTTCCTCCAAGGATTGCGTTCCAGTTTCCCAACAACGCACCCAGACACCTCCGGTTCAATTCATCGGGGCGCAGTGGAACCGAAACCCAGGGCAGAGTATTGATTCGCGCCATGTATTCGGGTCTCCAATGTCGGCCGTAGAGGCCTCTCGCCCCAAGAAGCGCACACGGCGCAGGGACTCAGAATCTACCCCTAAATACCCCCTTCCCCAGTTTCGTCCGTTCCAACTCTGCACGCTGACCGACGACATACCGGTTGGCCCCAATTGGCTCTTTGAAATGAAGTTCGACGGCTATCGCGCCCAGGTCGCCATCTCGGGATCCCAGGTCGTCGTCTACACCCGCAACGGCCACGACTGGACCCGCCAGTTCAAGGTGATCCTGCCGGCACTTCAGGCCCTGACCAAGGGCTCCGCGTTGATCGACGGCGAGATCGTGGCCATCGATAGCCAGGGCCGCACCAGCTTCTCCATGCTGAAATCCGGAATCGCCGCGGGCATGCCGCTCAAGTTCTACGCCTTTGATCTGCTGGAATTGAACGGCGAGGATCTGTCCGGCCGGCCCCTGCTCGAGCGCAAGAAACGGCTTACGGAACTTCTGGGCGAGAGGGACCTGGACGACAGCCTACAGTACTCCAGCCACATCGCGGACAATGGCAAGAAGGTCTTCGACACCATGTGCGCGGGCGGCCATGAGGGCATTATCGCGAAGCGCGCCGACAGTCGCTATGTCGGCGACCGCACCGCGAGCTGGCTCAAGATCAAGTGCACGAAACGACAGGAATTTGTCGTCGGCGGCTACCGCCCAAGCGACACTGGCCGTGGCATGGCCTCGCTGATCCTTGGGACGTATGAGAATGGCAAACTGATTTACCGCGGCCGCGTCGGCACCGGGTTCACCGAGGCGATGCGCAAATCCATTCTCGCGCAGTTGGAGAAGCGGCCTCTGGACAAACCCGCCGTCGCCTCCGTGCCCCGCGACATTGCGCGCCGCGCCCGCTGGGTAAAGCCCGAACTCGTTGCCGAGGTCACCTATTCCGAGGTAACACCGGACGGCAGTCTGCGTCACCCGAGCTTCGAAGGCATGCGCGAAGACAAGCGTGCCGACCAGGTGGTGATGGAAACGCCCTCGACTGTCGCGACCACCGCCACGGCTAATCTGGATCCCCATATGGGCAAGGAGATAGCCCGCGCGGTCGGCGTGAACCTGTCCCATCCCGACAAGGTCATGTATCTCGGCACAGAGGTGACAAAGGCGACTCTCGCCGCCTATTACGCGGCGGTCGCCGAGAAGATGCTGCCGCATATCCAGGATCGGCCGCTATCGCTGGTGCGCGACACGAACGGCGATCTGCAGCAGACCTTTTTTCAGAAGCACAAACTGCCAGGGATGCCCAGGGCCATCCATGACGGTCAGCTTGAGAAGATGTCCGGCAAGGAAAGCCGCATCCTCTGGGTCGACGACCCCGCTGGGCTGATCGCCGGCGTCCAGATGAACGTGCTCGAGTTCCACGTCTGGGGAAGCCTGCGCCAGCAGCCAAGCCTGCCGCACCGTATTATCTTCGACATCGATCCCGATGAGGGCCTGGGCTTTGGTGACGTCAAGCAGGCCGCGCTCGACATCCGCGGCGTTCTGGAGGCACTCGGTCTTCAATCCTGGCCGCTGCTGTCCGGGGGCAAGGGCGTGCATGTGGTCGTTCCACTCGTTCCCAAGGCCGACTGGGAAGCGGTCAAGAGCTTCTGTCAGGACTTCGCTGAGCTGCTGGCCCACACCGACCCCTCCCGCTTCGTCGCAAACATGAGCAAGGCGAGGCGCAAGGGCCGCATGTTCCTCGACTACCTCCGCAACGGCCAGGGCGCGACTGCAATCTGTCCCTGGTCGACCCGGGCTCGATCTGGTGCCAAGTGTGCAGTACCCGTGACCTGGGATGAGTTGCCCACCTTCAAAAGTGCGAGCGCATTTGACGTTTTCGCCGCTGGTGCGCGGGCTCAGCAGCCCGACGCCTGGGAAGGCTATTTCGACGTCGAACAGACGCTGACAGCCCGCATCCAAAAAGCAGTCCGATAGCGGCAGCCATTCCTGGTCTAACAACCGACCTTGTGTGAGGACGCGCTCGCTGATGCTCAGCTGAGTTCTTGGGCGAGTCCAATCAAAAGCCCTTCAGGCCCGCGGATGTAGCAGAACCGATACACGTCCTTGTACTGGACGACTTCGCCGACGAGCTGCGCGCCGCGATTGCGGAGCCTTTCAAGCGTCTCGTCGATGTCGTCCACGGCGAACATGACGCGGAGGTAGCCTAGAGCGTTGACCGGGGCGTTGCGGTGATCCGCGACGGCAGGCGGTCTGAGGAAGCGGGAGAGCTCGACCCGGCTGTGGCCGCCCGGCGTGCGCATCATGGCGACCTCGACCTGCTGATCGCCCAGTCCAGTGACACGTCCGGCCCATTCTCCTTCGATCGTGCCGCGCTCTTCGAGCTCAAGGCCGAGCTCGTGAAAGAAGTCAATCGTCTCCTCAAGGTCCTCGACGACGATCCCTACATTGTCCATCCGTTTGACCGCCATGTGTCCAATCTCCAAGGTTTCGTCTAGATCGTCAAAGACATCTGCCGGTTTGGTTCAGCGAGGGTTACGCTCAAATTCGAAAGCGTCACCCAAAGCAGCATGCCGGCGACGGCCGTGAGTTCGGCTTTCGCCCCCGACGGCGCCGACAACTGTGCGGCTCCGTGTGATCTGCTGAAAATCGGCGAACTTGACCTTAAGCGTCACGGTCCGGCCTTGGATCGATCGCTCCTCGCAATAGCGCCAGACCTTGCCGACCAATGGCGCGAGTTCCTTGCGAGCACCTTCGAGGTCAAACAAATCGCTCACGGTCCTCGGCTCTCACGGATTTGCGTTCGCGGTCGGCCCGCACCGGACGTTCATCGATGCCGCGGGCCATCCAGTAATAGTACCGGCCCGCCTTCCCGAATTTCTTCCTCGAGAAACGCCAGGCTCTGCGCAACGCAAGCGCGGCTGTTGCATCGCCGTAGCGTCAATCCGCTGAAGTCCTGCGGTGCTTTCTCAGCCGAGTGATCGCCGATTTGTCGACCGTAATCACCCCGCCGCAGTCAATCCGCACAGTGAGTTTGTTCGCTCCGCGATCAATGCGAGTGACGTCCCCAACAAGATCCACTCGGTCTCCGGCCCGGGCTTTGGGCGGCGGATCAATCGTATAGGGATGGTCATATGATGGAATGCTCACTCTGGCGCGGCCGCTAGGGAGAATCGTGATGACGGTACTTCCCAGCGCAACCTCATCGCCGACCTCAAATTCCCGAGGCATGTTAACGTGCAGCATGGTGTTCCTCCCACTGCTTCCAAATTAATGCCTGGCAACCAGGTTGGTTGCTTGCAATCCGCTTCGTACGGTTCCGCACAATTCCAAGCTTGAATGTGCCCTCCCATTGGCCCGGGATCGAAGGTTGTGTGCGCCAGTTTTGCACTGGAGGCTCGAGGCCGCTTGGCCCACTTCATGAGTTCCGCGGCGACCCCCTCGGGCATCATTCGGCCTGCTCCCTTCTACTGAAACCCACTGTTAACTTCGTTCGCGGGTGAGAGGATTCGGCCGAAGCTTGACAGTGTAGGGTACAGCTCGCTGCCAGCACGGAGGCGGAAATGAAATTGCTTGGGATTGCGCTCTTGTGCACGGGCATGATCAGCGTAGCAATGCCGGCCGTTCGCGCTGAGGATCAGCTTGTTCCGCCTAACCACGAAGAAGCGCCAGCGCCGGCAGTTCATTGCGAGGGCCAAAACTGCCTTCCACCAGCCGATGACCCTGTCGAGGAATGCAAGGGGCAAGATTGCACGCCGGCTCCGCTGGTTGACCCAGGTCCACAGATTGAACAGGTCGACTGAACAGCGTCAGCCGAACACCCCACCTACGGAGGTGATCGCAGATCCGTGGAGAAGGTTGGATTTCATGTCCTCTCCCTCTGCCAATGCACCCTGCCCCAACGATCTCTGGGTCGATTTGAGAGCGCAGCAATCCTGCAGAACTGCGGCTTCGCAAAGGAAAACTGACAACCACATCCCCGCATATTTCTGGTGAACGCTCGTTCTCTCGGCGGATATTCTCCAAATCTGTCAACCTCGCAGTTTTGGTTCTCCTCTATCCACTTGAACAATTTCAGATACTTGCAGTGTGTCAAACCCCAGCAGGTTGCGTGAACTCTCACTAGGCGAATGCATCGGATAAAAACTCTTTGGCGACAGCAGCTGATGAACGTTTCGCCCCTAGAGCGGTCATTGTCGCATTTTGGCCGGAACTGGGATGGCAGCTTTCAGGGATGGACCGGTCGATAGTGCGCTTTGGCAAGCCTCGCTCCGGCGCCGCTACGTCAGCCGCCTCGTGGCGTGCGGATTTCACCGCCGCCGGGAAGCCGTTCGCGCCATGCACTTCCGCTTTGGGCCGAAAGCTGCTTGTCCGCTATCGGGACGAAGTTACCAACAAGCAGCCATTCCGTTGACGACCAGAGGCGGGTAGCCGCCTGTTGAACGAACCGCAGCATCCGGGATTACCTGCAACAACCCTAAACGGCAGAATGGCGCTCGGTCGATACCACTGATGGCTTATCGCGCCGTCCGCTGTTGGGCAGATCAATGATGAAGCGATCAGTCAAACGCGCCCCGAAATCAACGCGACCATCTTTCGGACTCTTCGGTGATGATAGGCGTGCGATCGTCGCCGGTTCGGCCAGAGATGAAGGTGACTACCGGGCGTTCCACCGTCCGGTCCACTCTTATGGGGGGGACCGTCGGGAATGCGTCGTCCGAAGCGCCCGTCAGGAAGCATCTCCAACGGTTCTGACGGGATGCGCAGGATGATATCCTCGTCCTTCGGCCGCGCAGTTCCCTCGCCGCGCGCCGCCCAGCGCTCGCGAAGTGAGGCGGAGACCACGTCCGGTGGCGGCACGCCCGCTCCCTCCCAATCGCCGCCCGGGCATAGGATTGCCTCTAGACCGAACAGGTGCTCGCGAAGATGGCTTAGGCGCTTGTGGTGCTTGACTGACTTCGGCTTGGCTTTCGCCGCGTTGAGCTTAAGCTTCAACTCCTTCACGGCATCAGCGGCAAACGCAAGGTTCACTCCGCTCACCGTCGGTCCGACCCCCGCGAAGTAGGGGTCATCCGCAGCCGACTGGTGATTGTAAAACATGTACAGCGGCACCCAAGGCGGCGGTGCGTCAACGAGCGTCTCAAACTGGAACTTCGCCGAGCGCGGCGGCTTGTGCAACAATTCGTGGTAGGACCGGTGCGCGATGTTCACAGCCTTCTTGGAGTTGAAGGCGGCGCTTAGGCGCTTGGCTTGAATCCTCAATTGGAGTTCGCGACCGGTCGCTATGTGCCAGAAGCGCAGATCGAGGTCACCGCCCGTCACGGCCTCAATCGGATACTGAATGACCAGTTCGGGTCCGGCGAATGCCGCGAGTGCGCCCGTGAAGATGTCGGTCATCGTCTCCTCGCGGAACCGTCCCCGCTTGAGCTTCGCCTCTCGGTCTAGGAGACGGCCAATCAGCAGCGGCAGCGTCTTCGCAAGATCACACATCGTCGTCGGCATGAATCCTCTCGCTCCCTTCCCACCATGATCCGAGGCTGCATACGTTCTCGCCACCGCGTCCAGCCAGAAACGGCTTCACCGCCAAAAGCGATTGTAGAAGGTAAGGAATGAACGACCGCTTTCGGATGCAACGCAAACGCCCGCTGTACAGCCAACATGTGGGCGCATCGCTGCTCGGCAGCCTAGGGGCCGTTTGCCGACCGGCAGTTTCTGGCGTCCAAAAAAGCGATAGCGGACATTCGATCCGGTAGGTCCGAGGCCCCTGACTGACCCGATTGAGACGTAGAACGCTCCATCGCGGTATCGAGCCGATGCCCGGCCGGCTCGGTCGCGCCACTTCCGGTCACGACATTTCTCCAATCCGGACGATCGCGCTGAGCCCGGATCCACTCTCAAGGAGGTGGATACGGCGCAGATCAAGAGCGATCTCGGCGCCCTTCCGGAGGTCCGGCCGCCTGCAAGGACAGACTGCTGTATTTGAGTGGGCTTGAGGAAAGCTGCTGGATACACTGGGCACGAGTCGTCGCAGGCTCCCGTAGATGTGACCAAATGAGGGCTGGCACAAATTCACGTCGCTTCGCTTCAACCCAATGCGATTTAACTCGTAAGTCGGAACGATAAACAATGAACCAATGCGGCGACGGACATTATCCTCCATCCAGACGCGCCGTCGTGATGCAATTGCTCGGCCTTGGCGCAGCAGCCATGTTCCCCAATGCCTCGTTGGGCCAGGCTGCGCCACAACGGCCCCGAACCGACGCAACATTCATCTTTACCAGTGACGTGCATGCCTGCCGCATGGCCCAGCGGCCTGAACCCCAATTGCGCGAATGAGGGCAAGACCGACGCAAGCCTCCTCCGTCACATCGCTGTCATCAATCGCATTTCCGGCGAGAGTTGGCCAAGCCGAATTGACGGGGCCGCGACGCGACTTGCGGGTGCGGGGCACAAGATCGCGGAGCCGCTCGGCGTGATCATCGGCGGCGACATGACCGATGACGGGGGCGGTCAGGTCGCGACGCCCGGCGAGGGATCACAGCTTCGCCAGTTCCGCCAGCGCTACCAGCAGGGTATCGGTCCCGATCCGGTTTACACCGGTCTTGGAAATCACGACCTAGATTAAGACGGTCCACCGCCTCATGTCGATTGGTATCGGCGAGAACTGCGGGATTATGTCGAACTCAATCACCGCACGACGGTATTTTTCAAGCCGCCAGTACCGGTGTTAAATTACGATGTAGCGTCCGACAGTTACTCGTGGGACTGGGGCGGACTCCATCTTGTCCAGGCGCACCGCTTCGCGGGTGACACCACGAAAGGCGCAATCAGCGGGCTGCCCTGGCTCAAGAACGACCTCGCCATCTACGCTGCCGATGGCAGGCCAGTCGTGCTGTTCCAACATTACGGCTGGGACCAATTCTCGACGGAACGATGGGATCCCGTCAGGCGGACTTTCGACGACGACGGGTCCGGCGCGCCGCACTGGTGGAGCGATGCAGAGCGCCAGGCGCTGCAGTCGCTTCTCGCGCAATACAATGTCATCGGCATTTTTCCACGGCCATCAGCACGAAACCGCCATGATCTATCAGCACAGCGGATTGGATCTCTTCAAGCCGAAAGCCGCGTTCATGGGCGGCTTTGCCGTGGTGCATGTCACGGACGACTATTTGGACGTGGTATTCGCCGAAGCGGTCGGCGGCGATGGCGAGGTGAAGTTTACTAACGCCTTCAGCAAACGCCCCGGTTAGCCCTGTCCTAACGCGCTGTTCTGCTTGCAGACTGTCGTCTTGCGAGGGCGCCGTGCCTTGGGACCGATCACGCCGGCCAACCCGCCGAGATCAGCGTGTTCGAGGCCGACTAGCTGCACGACCGGGCGAGAGCTAGAATATCCTCCCACGAAGCGCTCGACCCCTTCGAAACACAGGATGCAAATTGCTCTTCACCAAGTGTTTCGCGGGTCACCGATATAATCTTCTGAAAATCGGCGTTGTCGGTCGGCTCGAACCGGGCTCCAAATCGCGTTAAACGCGCCTGGATGGCACCGATGATCCAGGCAGCTTCCTTGGCGGCTCCCTTTGCCAGGAATACCCCGCTGACAGCGGCAGTCGCCAGGTTGACAACCACCGGGTAGTCGTACCTCTCGCTGATGGCCAAGGCGTCGCGGGCCAACCTGGCTGCCTCTTTCCAGTCTCCTTGGTGCAGCCTGAAATGAGCCAGGTTCTGCAACAAATGACCTGGCCAGTAGGTATCCCCGAGACCTTCCAGCAGGGAAAGAGCTTCCTGATAGTATTTCTCGGCCGTCTTCTCGTCGCCTTCTGAACGGGCCCCTTCGCCGAAAGCGATCAACGCCACCACGGCCCCGTAGTCGTCGCCCAAGGCCCTGAAGAGTTCCAGCGACCCGCTTATCAGTTCGAGACCGGTTTCCAGATCTTCTCCCAACGTCACCTTGGCAATGCCCAAAATAATGCCGGAACTCGCTGCACCGGCTTGATTGCCAAGCTCCAGACAGAGCCTATGGCTTTCATTGGACAATTCGTGAGCCCTTGCAGGATCGCCCGACATGTAGCTGATCCAACCTGCTGCATCCAATATCTCGGCGAGCGGACCTGCCTCTCCTACGTGCCGAGCCTGCGCCACAGCTACTTTCGACCACCGCTTCGCTTCAGAGAATTGGCCACGGGAGATCCAGAACCACTTCAGCGCGCAAAATAGCTTGGCCGTCCCGTCCGCGTCTGACTGCTTCATCAGCCATTCAAGAGCAGCTCTTATGTTGCCGGTCTCCTGGAAAAGCCGTTCGACGCAATCCCGTTGATTGTGCCGCATCACGTTCGGAGCATCGTCCGCGACGAGGGCGGCAAAGTAGCGGGCATGCTGCGCCTGACAATCCTGCAACGAACCCGACTGGCTCAGGCCTTGGCTGGCGTACTCTCGAATGGTGTCGAGCAAGTGGAGCCTTTGCTTCCCGAGCGTCACATTCTGATACACCAGGTTCTTTGCTAGAAGAGACTCCAAGTGTTCGACGGCCTCATCACCGTTGCACCATGGAGCCATCACATATTCTGCCGCCGCCACGTCAAACCCACCCACAAAGACAGACAGCTTCCGGAACGCCTCGCGCTCGTCCTTCGTCAGAAGATCCTCACTCCATTGAATGGCCCCCCGCAAGGTGCGGTGGCGTGGGTCGACATCTCTCACCTTGTGCTTGAGGCTGTGCAGACCTCTGACAAGCCGCCGCGAGAGTGCGGCCGGATCCAGCACGCGTATGTGCGAAGCAGCGAGCTCGATCGCCAAGGGCAAACCGTCGAGGCGCCGACAGATTTGAACAATCTCACGGGCAACGTCGGGCGTTAGCCTAAACTCTGGACGTTCTCGCTGGGCCAGGTCGACGAAGAGCCGTACACAGGGGTTCTGCGAAACCTCGTCGAAAGGGGCCCTTTCATCGGGGAGAGGCAGCGGTCCCACGACAACTTCCGTCTCACCTCGAACGCCCAAGGTCTCCCGGCTGGTGACAATGAAAGCAAGATGGGGACATTCCTTCATCAACGACGTCACGGTCGGGGCACCGGCAATGACGTGCTCGAACGTGTCAAGAATCAACAACAAGTGCGCATCGCCGATCGAGTTGCGCAGGGACTCGATCGCAGAAAGTCCAGCTACTTCCTGTATGCCTAACGTCTGGCATATCGCAGACGGAATCAAATCTGCACTGTGGATGTTGCCGAGCTGGGCAAAGAATACGCCACGAGCGAAGGATTGTATCAGTGACCTGCCAACCACGAGCGAAAGAGACGTCTTTCCAGAACCGCCCGTGCCGGTGAGTGTGACCAATCTGCGCCCGCTTTCGAGGATAAGTCGCCGGACCTTCTCGACGTCCGCGTCCCTTCCGAAGAATGCCTCCGGCTCGAGAGCGAGATTCGTCCTGTTTGCACCCATCGACGAGATGGGCGCAAAATCGCTGGGCAGTCCTGGAACCACCAGGTCGAACAGCGCTTCCGGATAGCGCAGATCTTTCAGGCGGTGGAAGCCAAGGTCGCGGATGTGCATGCCCGGCTGAATTGCACTTTGAGAGATATCATCACGGACGGCATGCGAAATCACAATCTGCCCACCGTGCGCAACTGCACTTATTCGAGCCGCGCGATGTACTTCTATGCCCACGATCGCGGATTCATGCCGCTGCACCGTGCCAGCGTGCAAACCCATTCGCACTTTGGGCTCGCACCCCTTAGCCCATTTTTCCTTGCTGATTGCAATTTGGGCGTCGATCGCTGCCCGAACCCCCAGGTCCGCGCCGGGGAACAGCGCGAAGATGGAATCTCCGGCAACCCCGACTTCCTCTCCTCCATGCGACTCGATGGCGTTTCGGAGCAGCTCATGGTGCCGCGACAACATCAATGGATAGACATCGGCATATCTGTCAACGAGCCCTGTCGACCCCTCGATGTCCGTGAACAGCATGCAGACGCTTTCACTCTGCAAGCCGTCGTTGCTGGTTAGTTGCGTTCCCATTGTGGTTGGTGTTCCATAGGTTCCTGAGCACTTGCAGGCGGAAAGAGGATGCGTCTCAAGCTTTTCGTCAGGGCGTGCAGGTCCCGCTGCTTCGCCAAGTCCGGCGTCGACAATCTCCCACTGGTCGCCAGCTCGTTCCAACACGAGACTTGGTGGGCGCACGCAAGTTCCAGCTCGGCGTCTTGAAGGTCGCTCGCCTCAGGTGAAATCCCGAGTCGCCGTGCCTCCCTCACCGCTCGATTGAATACGTTGAACCCTGTAAGAGCGGCGTCGAAGTCGAAGGAAGTGCTGATCGCGGCCCAGAGCGTATTTGCCTGCTCGACCGTCAGCTTGCTGGTGATTTCTTGTGTTGAAAGTCCATGCAGATGCATGCGGTGAATGTATCCGGAAACCACGATCCACGCCACCAGATCATCTCGGATTGCATCTATTTTGGTGCCGTCGAGCGGGTCAGGCCCACGCTCGCGCCCTTCGTCCAACAATCCGAACAGTCCAGGCCCATATTTTGGCGGCTGTGGTCGCAAAGCCCCCGTCCGCAACCATTTTTCGAGCCTGCGAAACGCCAGCTTCGCGTCCTGCCGCTTTGCGTCGGCCCCCTTGAGAAACTCTTGCGTCGCCATGGGAGGTATGACCCCGGCATCCTTGAACGCCGCGCTCCATGTGCGATGAGAGTAATGCGTTGATTTGGCAGCTGCAACGATGGAAACACCGTCGGCTGTCGTCATCACGCCAAGGTTCACGGCTCGGCGCAATGCAACACGAATATTGATGAGCGGGTCTGTCAGCGACGGATAGGGCCTATCCTCCCTGAACGTGACGGCGACTTCATCCTCGGAGGATATCGCGCGCCGCCGGTATAGGCGGTAGACGATGCCAATCCCCAGCGCGCCAGCCGGGTAACAGTCTGCGGAACGCAGCGCGCCCATGCTCGAAGCTCCGATGACGACAGCTCCGTCTTTGATGACATCAATGACCTCGCGCGGGGGAACAGCGAGTGAGCCGCCAAAGACACCATCGATTATGAGAAAAATGGAATGCTTGAGGATACGGTAGCGATAGAGGTCACCGCGCCGGCAGGGCCGCGCCACCAGGGCGTCGGGCAGAACCGAGAGAACATCCTCTCGCGGCGCCGTTGGCCCAATGAAAACGATCGGCGGCAGCTCATGCATCACAAGAGGTGTCTCGCACATCTCCAGCCGACGCGATGGCGGTCCGCGACGAAGGCGGAGAGGCCAGGCACCCTGACCCTCACGACTGCAATGCCTAGATCGTCGCGTTTCATGTCCACGGCGATTGCTTGCCGGATGCCCACCGATCCCAGCCGATCGAGAATATAGTCAGTTTCGGATTCCAGATCGTCGAACGCCCTGCTTCGAAGCGCAGAGAACGGGACCATCGGCGCCTTGCAGAGCAGATGCCGTCTTGCCGAGAGCGTGAACGGCCGAGCCGTTGCGGACAGGCCGTTGAAAGTGTCTCTTGCGCCCTGAATGACGCCAACACGCGACTGGAATGCTTCGGTAACCGCTCGCCGAAGGGCCGTTTCTGTAACTGGGTCGGCTCCCCAGCCACCGAAGACATGCGTGATCGGGCCATGCTCGGTCAGGAAGGCGCGATCGACCAGCATGCAGCCGACGACCGGGATTTCCAGATCGCTGGTCAGGTCCTCAAGAACGACATCCATGCCGGCTTCGGTCGCGGACAAGACGAAGCGCTTACAGGACTCTGGAATCGAGTCCGGATCGATCCTCGCCTTGTGGGGTGGCACGCGCCCGTCATCCCCGAACAGATCGAAGAACTGATGCTGGCTCACAGCGTCTCGCTCTATCACTTCCAGGAGCGCATGGCGCAGCGCCTCCGCATAGGTAGCGGCTGCGGCCAGTCCGTTCGTATCGACATGATCCAATATTCCCTGCTTGGGCGGCGTCCTAGCGAGGTCGGCCGCGATCCAGATCGGCCGGGAACCGTATAGATCCCAGGCCTCGACCCATTCGAACTCCAGGTTCGCTTGGTAAGCGGTCCGCGGCGGCAAATCGAAATCCAGAGGATCAGCGACGTTGACACCGGATGCGCGAAGCTGCTCGAAGCTCGCACAGCGGGAGGGAGCAGCAATCCGCTCGGCCGCGACCCTTTCTACCGCCTCCATGATCGCGCTGATCCGCGCCGATCGCCGGTCCGGCCCCTTCCCCAAATGGGTCGTCAAGTCGCTTGCGAGCGGCGAAATCGCCGCGAACACCGGCGCGCCCACGCAGTCAAGGGGCGTGATATCCGCCAAGCGTGTTATTGGCAATCGGTCCAGTATCCCTTCAACCAACTCTTCAACGAAGCCAAGGTCGCAAACTCTTCCGCTTTGTGGCGAGAGTTTCCCGAAAGTCTCTGCCTTCGCGGCGGGCCAGGTGCTAAGCCGGGACGTCAGTGCCTCAGCCTTCTTACAAGCCGCAAACTGCGAAATGGTAATCTTTGTTGTGTAAGGTGAGATGAGACCCGGTGCTTTCCGCGATCTTTTTAAGAACCGTTATTTCATCAGGACTCAAGTTCGAAATCACATCGTGAACATTCGGCGGCAACATGTTCTCTTGGATGTCGGGGATTACCCCGCTGTCTTTCAAGCTTTGGAAATTCTTTGCAAAATCCGGCATCGGTTCCCCCTGAATCTCGCGATCTGGAAACAGTCTGTGAAGCAGCAATGCGAAGATATCGAGCGCTATTGTAATTGGTCTCCTGGAACTGTCCAGTCATTATTAGCAGGTCATAATACATCTGAATTGCCTAGCGCTGCGGAGGATTATCGTTCAGGGGCAGGTGTCGTCGTGGCCGACAGTAGTGACGCTGATGACGTCCGAAGTGACGAGTTGAATGTGCACCCGAGTTCCAGCAGAATGGGTCACATCTCAGAACGCCAAGGCGAATCGGAGGGAGTTTGCCGGGAGTTCGACGGCTTGGCCCCCTCGGCTCATGAGCGCTCAGTTCGTTATGTCCTCTCATGAAGGTTGTAAGTATGTCCATCGCCAACAGTGAAAGCGTCAGGACCAAAGTCGCTCTCTGTATCGGCCCGCTCGAGGCTGCGTTCGAGAAGCTGTGGAGCCACGATCCGCTGGAACAGGTCGTCCCACCCTACCTTGTCTTGCTTCACCAGCTGATGCGGGCCTCAGTCCCGTTGATGGGCCGTGGGGCTGAAGTCTGTGAAAAGCTGGCGGCAACGGATCCTTTGGCGAGAAGGTTGGGTGCTTATTATCTCGGCCATATCGAAGATGAGCGGGACCACGATGCTTGGGCGCTCGAGGATCTTGCTTCAGCAGGTTACGATGTGGACTCTGCGCTTTCGATTGTGCCCTCGCCCCAGTTGGCCAATCTCGTTGGCTCGCAATATTACTGGCTGAACCATCACCACCCGATCATGCTGATGGGATACATCACAGTTCTCGAAGCATTTCCTCCTTCCAAGCAGCGTGTCGATGAAATCCGAGATCGGTCGGGCGTTCCTGAAGCGGCATTCAGGACATTGAGAATTCATGGAGAGCTTGATCCGACACATAGTGCCGAGATCGACGACACATTGAATGAACTCCCGCTGGGCAAAATCCATCTCGAAATGATTGGCGTGAGCGTCCTTCATACTTGCGAGTGGCTCTCCAGGAGCGTCCAATCCTTGAGACCCGTCGAGTCTTTGGCGAGAAGGGTTCGCTGACATACAGCAACCGCGTTCGACAGGTCGCATAGCCGACCTGCTCGTTCGCTGTGTGCAAGGCGGAGCCAGCTCACCGTCTGCACAATTTGGTGATGTAGAGGTGACAATTGTGCGCCGCATCGAGCAGGATCTCTCCGGGCGCACAAAGATGCTCCACGCCAGACCGGGCGAAGCGGACGCGCGTTGGGCCAGCGACAGCCGATTGCGGAGGCATGGAATTGCCCACCGCGCCCCCGAAACTTTCCTCGTGATACTGCGAGAACGCGATGCCGATCTCCGCGAGACAGGCCCGAACCGTTCGCATAAAGGGCTCGGGGCCGCAGAGATATAACGTGCGCTGGTGAAGGTCGGGAGCCAGCCGCAGGAGCATGGGGCCGTCGATCCGACCCGTAGGGCCTTGCCATGCCGAACCTTCCTGGCTGCAGACGAAGCTTACATCAATATTGGAGAATCGCGCGGCGAGCGCCTCCAATTCGGAGCGGAAGACGATGTCGTCCGCAGTCCGGGCGCAGTGAATGAAACGAATGTCATGGCCAGATGCCCGGTCCGTTAGCGCCCGCAGCATCGACTTGACGGGACTGATGCCGCTGCCGCCCGAAAGAAAGAGCGGCTTCTCACATGGCAGGTCGTCGAAATTGAACCGTCCGACAGGCCGGAGATTATCGTGGAGCCAGTTTGAAACGAGGCCGCCCTTCACTCGCGTCGACGCGTGGGAGGATCACCCAAACTTGGTAGCAACGGCTGGCTTCGGTAGCTCCAGCCGTAGCTCGAATGTCTGCAACGGAGAAGCCTGATCAACGTCCGGAAATTGGCGCAACGACGATGTCCAGAGTAATCGCCGGCAACGTCTGCTATCGGGCAACAGCAAAGATCACCTCAATGGCCGACATGAGGCGCAAAGCGGACCCTAACAAAGCAGCGCATTTTGTGCGTTCCATTGCGCCGGTGCCGGCTTAAGTAGATCAGCAGTTGTCATCGTGGCGGGTTGGTGTCGTCGAGGACCGTCTCAACGATTGCCGGAGAAAGCAGCGTCAGTTGCAAGAGACGATTGACGTATGAGGCGCTGATTTTCTCTGCCTTGGCGATATCCTCGGCGCTCGCGTAGGCGCCCTGCTTCAGCGTCTGCTGCCAGCAATAGGCGCGGGCAATTGCTTTAACGAGTGTGTTGTCGACTAGTGGCCGAGCAGACGCCCATTTCTCCTGGCAAACCGGCGCGACGATCAGCTTGCGCCCTCCCCGCTTGCGAAGCGTCAGCATGGTGATGATGCTTCCGTTGCCGCTGACCTCTGCATCGGACATCGCGCGCTCCTGACATCCTGACGCTGGTTGAGATCGGCCGCAAGACCGGCCAGTCCCTCGGTGCGCAGGCGGATGGGAAAGGCTATCCATTGTCACGTCCACGCGTTCGACCAGCAACTGGACGATGCGCGTCTGTTCGGCCGGAAGAGCTCATCCCAGAGTGGATCCAACTGGACGAGGGCTTCACGGACCTCGGTTTCAGTGATGTCGGAGTCGTCCTTTCGCGTGGCCATCTAGGTCTTTACGATCATCTCGGGCGTTCGAAGCAGCGCCCGAAGCTGGTCGATGACCGCAGCCTCGATCTCGCCTGCCGGCACACGGCGGACCGGGCATGTCTCCGGTCCGAGCTTCTGCACGCTCGTGGTGACGTAGTACCTGTACAACCGCCCCTTCTTGCGGGTATGGACAGGTGTCATGGCGTAGCCGCTCGGAGCAAAGATCAGCCCCTTCAGCAAGGCTGGCGTCTGCCTTGCGGCTCTGTCCGGCCCGCTTGCTCGGGCTTTCCGCCACGATCGAGCGGACCTTGTCCCAGAGTTCGCGGCTGATGATCGCCTGATGCTCGCCAGGGAAGCTCGTACCCTTGTGGACGGCGTCACCGACGTAGACGCGATTGCTCAGCAGCTTGTAGAGCAGGCCCTTGTCGAAGGCCTTCCCGTTCCTGCGCCTGAGACCCTCCGCATTCAGTGTTCGCGCCAGGATGGTTGCCGAACCGATCTGCAGGAACCGTTCGAAGATCATGCGGACGGTGGCGGCATCTTCCTCGTGTACGAGCAGCTTCCGGTTATCGACACGATAGCCGAACGGCACATTGCCGCCCATCCACATGCCGCGCTTGCGCGATGCTGCGAACTTGTCACGGATGCGCTCGCCGATCACCTCGCGTTCGAACTGGGCGAAGGACAACAGGATGTTGAGCGTCAGCCGGCCCATCGAGATGGTAGTGTTAAAACTCTGGGTCACCGAGACGAAGGTGACGTCATTGGCGTCGAAGGCCTCGACCAGCCGTGAGAAGTCCATGAGCAAGCGTGACAGGCGGTCGATCTTATAGACCACGACCACGTCGACTAAGCCCACGTCCATGTCGGCCAGCAGGCGCTTCAAGGCAGGGCGTTCCAGCGTGGCGCCGGAGATGCCGCCATCGTCATACCGATCACCAGAACCCCCCAAGGGCCTTCTGGCTGGCCACAAAGGCCTCACAGGCCTCGCGTTGGGCATCGAAGCCCCTCCTCGCTGGACTTGCGCGTGTAGACCGCGCAGCGAAGCTTGCGGACGATGGTCTTTGCATCAGCAATGTTTGACTGGTATGGCCTGCCCTGCCAACTCTTCTCCCAATGCTTTCAGCCGTTCTACCGTCTCCGGCTTCAGGCCCACCGAAGGCGAGTTCCTGGATGCGATATGCAAGCCGGCTTTCTAGGAAACGCCTGCTGTAGGGCGGCGGCTCCCGGTCGAAACAGGTCACGCCACTGCGCCTTCAACTCCGGTGTCGGGATCGTCTTCAGCGCCGCCACAAGGGGCCAGCACGCTCGGATCGGTGTATCGATCAGGTGTGAGCGCCCTGCCCTCGCCGACCATGTTCGCCTTGGCGCGGTTCCGGCCAAGCCGGTCTTCATCATCGCCAACGCGGCGAGGGTCTTTCTGTCACGCTATTTAGGGGCGAAGCCGCCCACAGACACTAATATAGTTTTCTGAGGCGATTCATTCCAGCCGTGTAGAGCAGTCTTGATGGGGCCTATATATGTAGGCGGCTTCGGCGCGGCTACAACGGTCGCAAGAACATCGAGTCAGAGGGGGTGTTCGGCCGGGTTAGAGGTGTTGGCAGTTTTTCTTCTTGTATTCCGTGCGCGCCCATTTAGACATATTTTCCATGTGCTTATTAGCGCCATCCATATCCATCGCAAATACGGAGACTGCCCCAAGTATGTAATCTATGTTCGGCCCTGGATAGAGGAATTCCTTTGGTATACTAAGCAGTTCACTGTCGGCCACCATACCGGCGTTGGCCGCGGTTAAATATTGAGTACCCCAGACATAAGCGAGATTTCTTAGTCTTAGTCTGGCTTTTTCGGCTTCTCCACCTTCGATTAGGTTGGCATAATAGGAGCATCGAAAAGCAAGCCAACTCTTGTTCGCTAGTTCGACTGTCGCCGAATCTGCGTAGCAGTATTGCGGACTGAGAAGAAAAAGCGGCAGAAAGATTGTTAGTCGCATCAGTATCCCCCAAGCTCTCTATCATCATGCACCGCCTGGGGCACGTCGGCAACTTTCTAGCGACTCCTTCCCTTTTAGTCGTTTGATTAAATTAATCAAAGAATCGGGAAAAATGTCCGCGTGAGATGGCAGCGGGTGCGGCGAAACTCGATTCCGTTTAAGAATCGAGTGCCCCCGGTCAGCGGCTCAGCAATGGCCGTCTGCGACATATCCAACGATCAATCCATTTTGAGCCGTAACGGTTTCGCTGCACGACAATTGACCCGTTGTCGAATCCTGCTGCGTCCTCGACCAAGTCAACGTCTGAAGTCCGTCCGGTGCCTGATATGAAGCATTGGGGGCTCCGCCCATCCGGCCCATTGCCACAGCGATTGGTTGGCCGATTAAGTCGGTGCCGCCCTTCGCCTTCAGATAGGGAGACGAGACGCACCCGATTACACCGCATCTCGTGTTCGCACTGTCGGTGCTTCTGCAGGCCGGTAAGCTCAGCAATGCCGCGCAAATGATCGCAGCGCTCGAAATTGGTTTTATCATCCGTCCCTCCCATGCTGATTTCTAATGGTAGGCCACTCTAACTGGGTTTCGCCCCGTCCCGGCAGATTGTCATTGTTCGGCTTCACGTCCGGCCGCAGCGCGTAGAATTCTTTCCAAGATAGGCGTCTGCCTCGGTATGGCTGCGCGGATTCGTTGTAGGCGGTGGTGCTCGTTGAGCGGGGCGTGGTGGCGGTGGTGGTCATGGGGGATCTCCCATATTTATGGTCAGTTTTGAGATAAAAGAGCTGTACGAAGTTCTGATAATCTTCCCTTTCGTGGGAGGGCTGTGTGGTGTCGGAAACAGGTGAGCAGGAATACTATCGGCAGCTTGGCGGCATGAAGAAATCTTAAGAAATGCATTCCGAGATAAGTTTCCGGACGCGAGGCTAACGACAATCTTCAATTTGGTTCGTATAGAATCGCGTATTGTGGAAGCGTAGTTGAGAAATCCACTCGCTTCGGGCTGGTGACACTTTGGGCAGGGGTGGAAAATGACTCTGATCGATAGACACACTGAAGCTGCAGCTGGCAACCGATACATTGTGATGAGGTCCAAGTATGACCGTGAGGCGCATACGAAGGGGCCCTATTATGCCTATTCAGATCGTGCATCAGATCGACTGGGCGCAGGGGTCGGGGAGCCAAGAGCACGCAGCCTGGAATCCGTAACCGGCATGCTTGATCGCATCGGCTGCGGCTATCTCGTGCTGAACCGCGAGAGGAAAGTGGTCGAATGGAACGCCGCCGCTCAAACCACGCTGGAGCGCCAGGGCGAAGTGGCCGATACGGCCAGCGAGCTTTCGGTGGCCTTGAGGCGGCTGGTCGCGAATGTTCCGGCCCATTTCCTGCCGGGCTCACTATCGTGGGTAGTGATCCGCAGCAGCGGCGACAGGCCGGTGATATTGAACGAGAACGGGTTTATCGCTCCTGACGGAACGAGCATTGTGGCGTTGCTGGACCGCGAGAACAGGTCGGGTCCAAATGCTCAGACGCTGCAAAAGATGTTTGGCTTGACGACCGCGGAAACGCACCTCGCGTTGCGTTTGGCTCAGGGCGATGCGCCTTTGGAGATTGCCCGCAGTTGGCGCCTCAGCCGCACCACGATCCGCTCCCAGCTTGCCTCGCTGTTCGCCAAGACCGAAACGAAACGTCAGGCGGAACTGGTGGCTCTTCTTGGGCGCATTTCAGTCTTGCCATAAGGGCGTCGTTTGAATCCATCTCAGCAAACAGCCAATCCCGAAACGCTTTGACTTTCCGCTGGGCATGGCGCGGGGCGGGTAGACGACGAAGTATTTTGACGAGGCCTCGAGGGCGAGTTCAAATGACGTACAAGTGTGCCGGCGGCAGCCGGTAATTCCGCCCGTTCCCTCAGGCGGCTATTCCACAAAATCTAGGATGCTTGGGCGCCCCTTGGCGCGGTTCCGGCCAAGCCGGTCTTCATCATCGCCAACGCGGCGAGGGTCTTTCTTAGGGCTATATACGGTTGAGAGGCAAAAAAGACAGGTTTTGATTCTCCGAAAAATGTATCGCCCTTGGGCCGGAGATCGAAAGGCCCCCTTTAGTCGTCTTTCTTCAAGTCCTCGGCTTCGTCTTTGATCTTCGCCCAATCGTTGCCGTGCTTGCGGAGGAGGCCTCGCGCCTGATTGGGCGACAAGTCAGTGATTTCCGTCAGGTGTTCAACTTCTAGCTCTGCACCCTTCTTAACTCGACTAATGTCGCTCGTCTTTTTGACTGCCATTTGTCGTCTCCTTTGCCCACAGTCAGTGGCAACGAGTGTCGAACATTGAGGTTCCGCCCCCCGGAACAAACTGCCGTCCGCTTGGTTTTCTCCGTCGAAGGAGATCACCATGCTTCGATTCCTCATCCGCCTCGGTGCGCTGTACGCGGCATTCGCAATTGGTCGCGAGTTCGGCCGCACCGAGGCGGAGGTTATGCAGCAGCTGCCGCCTGTCGATGACGAGCATCGCCCGACGGCAAGCGACGAGGCGGAATTCGGAGAGCCGACTTAGGCGTTTGCTCATTGTCATTCGCAGGCTTCAAGTCCGGCCTGATCTTCCAGAATTCGTTCCAGCTAATACGACGAACTTGAACGGCGCCGTCGCCATCGTGATGGTGCGGGAAGTCATGCTGCTGTCCTCATTTTGCGCGACGGACAGACAGGACACTTCCCTATATCTGCGTCCTGTCTGTCTGCTCTCAATAAACCGGACAGACAGGACAGATGCTTGGTTGGGGACCTGTCTGTCCGGCTGTCGGGCCATTATTCTAGCGGTGACTTAAGTGTCTGGGCCGCTTGCCTTGCCAAACCAGATGGCGCCTTCTATTCCGTAGTCGCCCTTGACCACCCATTCCTTACGAAGCCAGTAGTCCAGCGCACGGTCAAAGCCCTTCTTCTTGGTATCGGCGGTTCCCATCTTCCTGGTACAGAACACATCCCGCAGAGCAGAGATTGCAGCAACCCTGACCCTTGGCCCGTCTGACCCGAAGGGCATGAGATAGTCGGTTGAATCCAAGAGAGCAGTGCGGATAATCCCCTCTAACAACCGGGCGTTCTCGGACGGCTTTCTTTCTTTCGGCTCGTCGCCAGCTGCCGTTTCATCGGCCACCATCTCGTCAATGATGGCAGCGGTCACATCTCCTATTTGAACTGAGGTGTAACGGACCTTCCCGATATTTCGCTGGCCGGGACCACTGCGGTTCTTCCCGACATAGATCGTATGCCACCCACCGTCTCCGTCGAGCAGCACAAGCTCAAGGGCTGTGACAGCCTCAAGCGTTTCGCCCTTCGTCGCCTTGTTGTTCTCGCGGTTGGTATGGTTGAGCACGGCGATGACGACGCCCTCGGCTTCCGCGACCTCTCGCAGGCCATTGAGGGCTGGCGATGTGTACTTGTCATCAAGTACCGACTGCCCGCCCAGTGCCGCCCGAAGTGTGTCGACCACCAGCATAACATGGCGTTCAGGATCCAGCGCCTTAGCCTGACGGACTATCTCCATTGCAATGGCCTTGGCCTTCTGCGGATTTGTCAGCGGAAAACCCTCGGCGGATTTCACGATTTTGATGCTCGTATTGCCGATGGCCTCAAGTCGATTGGCTACGTCGCCTCCATCTTCCGCCGCGATGTACGCAACGGTCGTTGGCTTCGTGTCTCGCCCAAGGAAAGGCTCGCCCCTATCCAGCGTGTCCGCGATGGCGACCATCAATGCCGTCTTGCCAGCACCAGGTCGACCACCCACGGCGATCAGCGTGCCAGTTCGGACGAGACCCTTAATGATCGCGTCGGCGGTTCCATGCTCCTGCGCCTTGAACTCTTCATAGGACAGGAGTCGAATGCCGTTGTTATCGTTGGCCGGTTTTGGCGGAACAGTCGCTTCCTCGAAGTTGCCGCCCGGCTCGGACTTCCAATTCATCTTCACCATTATGCCGCCTCCAGCATATCGGCGAAATCAGTTCCGACGTCGGAAGGCGCGGTAATCGTCACCTCACGTCCTGCCGCGTGCCAACGTCGGCCGCACTCATTGGCAGCCGTGAAGCCAGTACCGGAAGCATCGTTGTCGGCGAATATCGTCAAGGCCTCGACGCCATGTAGAACGGCGAGCCGCTCTATGTTGCCGGCCGACAAGCAAGCCCAAATTGGCGCGAAGCCCGTGGCGAGTGCGGTTTCTATGCCTTCCGCGATTGCAAGTCCGGTCGACACATCCTCATCTGGCGATAGGCGAACGACGGCGCCCTTGGCGCGGCCGAGCATACGGCGGTCGAGCTTGCGTCCTTCGGCGTCGAGGAACGTGCGGTGGACGCCACAGGGACGGCCCGTGGCCGTGTCCGTCATTAGCGCGACCATCATCTGCCTGCCGCGGTGGAAGCGCAGGACGTCACCGCTGTAGGCCAGCCTGCGGCCTGCCAGATAGCGTTCAGCCAATGTGCCTGAGATCGGAACGGACTCAGCCCAAAGACGCAGCGCCGATTCCGATTTCCTGTGTTCATCTAGGAGCACAGGCGACGGATTGCGGTTGTCGTTCGCAGGCCGCTGTCGGCCATCAGAAAGACCGAGGCGGTCCTTGACGTAATCGCGACACTCGCGCCAGTCGTCGCCGGCAAAACTGTGCGAAACGAAGGAGCCGTCATCTGCAAATGTGATGGAAAGGGAGCGGTCGCTCCGGGAATGGCCGGGGCCAGGACAAAGAATTCTGTTGCGGCTGGAAATGTCGCCGCCGAGGGCAAGGGCTGTGGCTTTAAGACTGGCGATGCACATGGACGGCGATTCCCTCGCGATAGGCGACGCTTGCGGCGCGCGAAATGGTGTCTGCAAGTGCTGGCGTGAATGTAGCGACGCGGGCACCGTGGGCGTTCGGCGCATACGTCAGGAATCGGCCGTCGTCGGTCTTGATCAAGCGCAGGCCGTACAGCCTGCAATCCACGGTCAGCGCCAAATCGAAGTGCGCAATTGTCCTCCCCACGCCGGGTGGCGCAGGTCGAATGTCTAGAATTTTCACTGTTGGTATTTCCCATTTGACGGTTTGCCGCGGTTTGGTTCCGCGGTGGGTTTTTGTAGTCGGTGGGTTAGGCAAGGCTTGGCTTTCCGCTGAGCCTTGCGCCAGGCAAGAGCCGCCTGGACTGCGGCAAGTTCGGCGTCGAGTTCGGGCAGCGTCATTTCGCTGAGGGGTTTCATGCGACTGCCCTCAACGAACGCGCAGCATCAATGCGTGCCTGAATCCAGTCGGTCACCTCCGAGCGCACAAACGCCACGCGCCGGTCCCCGAGTGGAATTGCCGACGGGAAGCGACCTTCAGAGCGATACCTATTCACCATGGTCCGGCTAAGGCTGGTCATTCTGGTGGCGTCATTAAGGCTGACTAGAGTTGGTGAGTTGTCATTGGCGTGCATAAACATCTCCCTCGCCGCAGTGCGGCGGTTCAAGAACCAATATGATTGATGAAGGGACGCCACACGGTGGCGGCAGGAGGGGGATTTTAGAAAGGTGCTCCGCGAAAAACGGTAGCCGGGTCAGGCAAGTTTTCGACTCATCTAAGACCGTATGGTTGTTATAGGCGTTTTCGCCTATCGTGTCAAGATGGTGGGGCTGCGAGGGATCGAAGCACTAGATGTTGATTGCAACTACTTGCCGCAGTAGGTGGCCCAATCTTCCATCAGCGCACGCCTCTTCTCTAACGCATCGCCACGCGCGTAGGCTCGTTCGACCGCATCACCGACTGCGTGAGCTAATGCCATCTCAGCAAGGTCACGCGGATGGTCAGACGCTTCCGTGGCCCAGTCCTTGAATGTCGAACGCATGCCATGGGCGGTGACAACCTTGGGCTTTCCGTCGGCGTCAAGTTGTTTAGGGTCGACCCACCC